>SLGQ01000198.1 GCA_007136595.1 Candidatus Sumerlaeota bacterium
CCTGATATTGATGATATCCCTGATATTGATGATATCCCTGATATTGATGATATCCCTGATATTGATGATATCCCTGATATTGACGATGTTCCCGATGATGATGAATATGGACAAATTGGTGTCAACATTGACCCTGTTGATGAGTTCCCGGGAGAGGATCTCGAAATACTGTGGGTGAGTGACGGGACTGATCGTGTTTTCAGTTGCTCTTATCCCCATATTGAAGAATACAGTTATTTGTGGTTCAGGAACGGTTTGCTTATTGAAGGTGAAACAGGAAACAGCATAAATATTGTTGCGGCAGAATTGATAAAAGGGGAGCAGTTGACCCTTGTTTTGACAACGGATGATGGTTCCCTGAGTGCAAGGTTAAGGATAACTCATCAAATTATTGATGGAATTTAATTTGAATATGATGTTTTATTTTCTCTAACTTTTTTGGAGGTGTTTTATGAGAAAAATTATGTTTTTTGCATTGGTGCTTATTTTTGCACTTGCAGGTTTTGGTTGTTCAAACGACCTGAAAACAATTGAAGTTGCTGAAGGAAAAGGTGAAATCGCTGTTGCTGTAAGCACTTCACCGATTACCAAGACTATCTGGCCCTCAGGTTGGGCAGACTCTATCGATTCTTTTACAGTTACTCTTCACAAAGATGGTCACCAGATCGGAGATGAAGTTGTAATAATGGCAGGTTCAGAAGAGCCGAACCATGTTTTTGAAAACATTGATCCTGGAGATCATTATGAAATTCTTGTTGTTGCAAAAGATGACAGCGACAATATTCTCGGACAGGGTGATGTTGATGATATTTCAGTTTTACCACTGGAAAAAACTCCAGTCATTATTACTGTTTACCCAACTCTTGAAGCCGGTGACGGATCATTCAGTATTACTCTGGAATGGCCCGATAACCTTACAAGACCGGTCAACAAAGTAGATGCTGACAGAAAGATGGTTGGAGAAGTTGACTGGAATGATGATGAAACTTGGCATCCTCTGTCTGGTATTTACAGTGGAACCTACGACAAAGACCCTGCAGAAGCCGGCTCTCACATTGTCCGTTTTAAACTTTATGATGATGAAGATGCGTTGATCTCCACTGTTATTGAGGTTGTAAATGTTTATTCAAACTTCCATACAGAGGGGACAATTACACTTACAAAAGATGATTTTTATCCCGATCCTGATGATTTTGAAACAGTTGTGGGTGAACTTGGTAACAATCAGGCACAATTTGCATTCAGAAATCACAATGATATGGGAACAGTTTATCTTGCAGGAACTTTCAATGGTTGGAATCATCCTATTCCAGATGAAGTTGTTTTTGAATCGCCCAGAGCTGATTACATTGTTCACAGTGCGATAGTTGACAATAAAATTGAATTTGAAATTTGGAACAATGATGACTTTACTTCACCATGGGATTTCACCAGTTGGGCAATAACCGTACCTTACACAACAGGAACCTTGACTGGAACGGATGTCACACTTGGGGAAGGTGGTAGAAAAGTTGTTATTTCAAACCTTAAATCAGAAGATGCTATTGTTATTCACATTGATGTTGCGGGCAACAAAATAAACATTTATCACGACGACAGAAGTGGCGGAATTGATATGGAAATCGAAGTTGATGAAGGTTTTGTCCATTATGATAACTTTGAAATAAGATGGTTAAATGATGGGGCAGGCAACAGAGTGTTTTATCCGACAGGTCACCCCGGTGGTCCGAACAGTTATTTCTGGATGATGAACGGTGAAGATGCGGGAGATGAAGAACAACTTATTGTTCCTGAGGGAGACCTTAAAATCGGAGACCGCATTGCACTTGTGATGGAATACTTTGATGTAATTTCGATAAGCAGACAGCTTACAGTTACAAAAGAGATAATTGAAGGTATAATGTCAGGTGGTGAACATTACGGTGAAATAACATATATTGACGGTATTTTTAATGAATTTGGTGGCAGATCTGGTCATTTTGCTGAAGGTTACTATGGTCATTTGGGTAATTTAATTCAAGGAGATATGGAGGAGCTGGCAAGTTATGAAAATGGTAATATATATGTTATACAACAAAGTATGTATAACCCTGATCCAGGGACACAAATAATATTCCCGAACGGAACTCCGACAGGCACAGCACAAGTTGGTCTTAATCCGGGAGATGTCCGGATATTTGTAATGAATCCCGATATGAACTGTGTTCACGCTTATGCTGAAGGAAGAATAGAAATTTATCACATTGATTTCTCTCATAGCGGAATGGTTGATTTTGCACATCACGATGGACAAAATCTCAACCTTTACAGACCTCAACAATGGATGATAACAGACATGTTCCCTGAAGGGTGGTCAATCTGTCCTGAAGTCTGATATTATCTATTATCCGAACGGGTTGAATTTAAGTTTAAAACTATGAAAGTTGAAAACTTTTTTCACTTCATCTTCTTCTCTTTCAGTGATAAATATTGATCCGCTAAGGTTCCCGACGGGAAGAGGATCTCCAATAGAGTCCCTTTTAAACCACTGAGCATTGCTGTTTCCTTTTGTAAGATCAATTTCACAGGGAAGTTCTTTTGTGCATGTTAAGCGGGGAATTTCATCCCTCCAGATCGTAAAAACAAGATGATTAGCCTTTTTTTCACCCTCTTTTTTGAAATTGAAAGTGATTTCTATTGTACTTTTTGTGTATTTTGCTTTAACAGGAGCATCAAAAATGTGTTGAGTAGCATTTTCATTTATTACCGCCTCACCATTTAAAACTATAGGAGGCATACCTGTGTCTGAATAATTATATACCACTGTTGACGGACATTCTCCGTCAAAATCAACATTTACTCCATATGAATGGGCTTCACATTTATTCCCGTAAGTTTTTCCGTCACACCCACAGACCGGAGCAAATATGGGACTGCATATCATTCCAATATCACTGCATATTCCTTCACCTTTGCAGTCTCCGTCATCTTTTTTGCAGAACTGATTTCCTGCCAGACACTCAAGATGGTCAAAACAGAGTACAGTTTCATCATTTACTTCATCATCATCTTCTATCTCGAAGTCATCTTCAATCTCAAAGTCATCCAGAGTCTCAAAGTCATCCAGAGTCTCAAAGTCATCCAGAGTCTCAAAGTCATCCAGAGTCTCAAAGTCATCCTCTATCTCAAAGTCATCTTCAATCTCAAAATCATCCAGAGTCTCAAAGTCATCCTCGATCTCAAAGTCCCCCGTCTCATCGGTCTCAAAGTCTCCCGTCTCATCAGTCTCAAAGTCTCCATCATGGTGCACAGTTTTTTTACTTTCTTCACAACCCGCAGTAAAAATGAAAATAACACTTAAAACTAATAAAAATAAAAGCTTTTTCAAAACACACCCCCTTAAAAATTCAATTGTTAACAGACTCATACTAAACAAATTGTCTGAAAAATGCAAGAGCAATGTGATTTTACTATTCTAATGTATGAATATACTCAGGCATTCCGATAATAAGATGCTGATGGATTATTCCTCCATCAATGTTCCCAACATTTCTTATTGATGAGCCAAATCCGCCCGTTGTTGTTTCAGGTTGCCAGGGACACTCAACAAGCTCCTCAACATTGTCAGGAGTAATTTGAGCACAAAGAACTCTTCCATGATCCTTAAAATGTTTTCCACCGGCAACAAGAATAGTTTTTCCATCTTTGTCGTTTATAGTGTCAAAATCGGTGAAACTGCCGTTATTTCCCATATCCAATGAAGGTGGAACTGTAACTGTAAATAATTCGGTCAATGTTTCAGGGTCGTAAAAATAAATTGTCCCGTTTTTGCCGGCTTTTGGAGCTATTACACCGAGCAGGGTTTTATCCTCAACTTCAACAAGTTTGATAACTGACCCGAATTGAGAAGTGATCGGTCCGAAAACTGTGAGTGATGGACCGTCCTGCCAGTCTGTTCCGCCATGATAGATATAAACTCCTCCACCGCTTGGAGCAACCGCACTTCCTTTAATTCCCCATCCTGAAACTATGAGATCTTTAACTCCGTCACCGTTAATATCTTCAAGGAGCATACTGCTTCCGAAATACTGCGCTTTTTCTTCAAATTCAGGCAACAGCACCCAGGATTCATTTTTTTCAAGTCCATCGGCAGTTCCTTTAAAAAATGCCACCATTCCCGGACTTCCTCCACCTGTCAATTCAGGACCGGCATTCTGTCCACCTGCCAAAACATCGGCAAATCCATCTCCGTCAATATCACCGCACACTAGTGACTGGCTCATTGAATCGGCTCTTTGAATGTAAGTGCCAGAAAGTCTTGAAATTGAAGTGTTTTTTGTGCTCCAGCCATGTTCCGACCCGTAAAAAACAACAATTTCTCCTGCGGCAAACAGCGTTCCGTATGTTGCAAGATGTGAAGAGACAACAATGTCATCAAATCCGTCATTGTTTATGTCGCAAACTCCCGCTACAGTAAATCCGAACCCTGCGTTAAGAGAAAGGTCAGGGTGAGTTAGTCTTTGTGCCCTATCAAGGTCAACTCCGGAAACTACTTTAACTTTCACAGAAAAAACATAAAGAACACCGGTTGCTTTTTCAAAATCATAAGGAGGAATAGATTCATGAATTGCACTCACAGCCCAGTAATCATCATTCAGGCGAAAGATGGAATATCAGAAAAATCCTCCCTGCCCGAGAATTGTGTGATGTTTTTCAGGTCTATCAAAAGAAAAACGACTGTTGTCAAAAATAACAATTCCGCCAGTCTGGATTATTTGGGGTTCATCGGCATCATCAACTTCATCAGGGTATTCATCTGAAATTTCATCAGGATATTCAACATCGTTTTCAAATTCATCGGAAAATTCTTTGTCATTAGAATCATTGATAAAGTCAGCATCCGGGTCACTGCTTTTTTCTGTGCTTTCTTTGCACGATGAAATAAACACCGCCATAAAAAGCAGTATAATGATCGATTTTCGCATTTTAGCTCCTTAAAAATTTAAAATTATTCATAAGTTATTTGATCCTTCCCATTTTTTTTGGATTGATACATCAATTTATCGGCTCTGTTCACCACCGATTGAACAGTATCGTTTTCATCCAGCATGGTTGCTCCACCTGAAACTGTAGCTGAAAGTTTTTCCTCTTCATCATAAAAAAACGATTCACTTACAAGCTTCCTGAGAGTTTCCGCTCTCTCTTTAAATTGAGATCGATTTATGTTGCTGAGAACAACAATGAATTCTTCTCCTCCCCATCTTGCAATATGATCAAAGCTTCTTATGCTTTCCCGGAAGGTGTTTGCGATCATTTTTAACACTTTGTCACCAATATTATGAGAATAGTTATCATTGATTGATTTGAAATTGTCAATGTCAAAAAAAATCACTCCACTGTCCCAGTTGAACCTTTTTTTCTCTGCAATTCTGTCTGTTATTATTTTTTCTCCGTACCTTCTGTTTGCAATTCCTGTAAGAGGGTCTAGCATAGATAGTTTTTCCAGCTCTTTAACTCTTTCTTCGAGATTTTTCTTTGAGTTTGCCTGTGTGAATATTTCAACAGCACCTGTAACTGTTCCTGAATCATCTGCAATAGGCATTATTCTGACAGACACAGGAATTCTGTGCCCATTTTTATGGTGAAGATAAACTGAAGTTTCCTTTTCACTTTTTTCATTAATAGCCTGAAGAAGAGGACAGTTGCCGGTACAAAGGCTTTTGCCTTCGGTGTCAACATGAACAAGCAGATTGTCCATACATTTATGTCCGACAATTTCATCCTTAGTAAATCCGGTCATTTCTTCGGCAGCTTTATTCCAGATCGTAATATTCCTTTCAGTATCAACAAGGTATATCCCCTCAAAAAGTTGATCGAAGAGAATAGAAAGTGTTTTTTCATCAAATTTCAAAAGCATCTCCATTAAATATCAAAAAACATATAAATTGAATTGTAAGCTTTTTGTCTGAATAGTCCATAAATTGTCCAGGTCGCTGAAAGCTGTTGTTTAAAATATTGACGAAACTTCATAATTAAAGTAGAAGAAGGGGTTGGTTTAAGCAAGGAGGAGATGATGAAAGTTGTTGCTTTTAATGGAAGTCCGAGAGAAAAAGGGAATACTGCCTCAATGATAAGGGAAGTTTTCAAAGTTCTCGAAAAGGAAGGTATTGAATGTGAGTTGGTGCAGATAGGGGGAAATGTTATCAGAGGATGTCAGGCTTGCGGAAAGTGCAGGGAACTTCAAAACAAAAGGTGCATAATTGAAAATGATCTTGTGAACAGTTCCATTGCAAAAATGATCGAAGCAGATGGAATAATTATAGGTTCTCCAACTTACTTTGCTTCACTTACTTCAGAAACCAAAGCATTTATAGACAGATGCGGCTATGTTTCAAGATCTAACGGCAATTTGTTCAAAAGAAAAGCGGGTGTTGCTGTCACTGCCGTAAGAAGAGCGGGGGCATTGAATGTGTTTCAGGCAATAAACAATTTTTATCTCATATCTGAAATGATAGTTCCCGGGTCTGTTTACTGGAACCTCTCAATAGCAAGAGACCTTGATGATTTTGCAAAAGATGAAGAGGGAATTAAAACTATGGAAATCCTTGGGGAAAATATGGCGTGGCTGTTAAAGAAACTTTCATAAAAGTTGTTATTTAAGGGGTGTCAGTCAGATATTGGAAACTTGTTTTCTGTCAAAAATCAACTGAAAATTTTTAGGGGAACTTCAGATGTCTCATTATACTTGACTTTAGACAGTTGTTTTGCTAACTTTCTTATGAAAAAAGAACTTTGCAGAGGTGTTTTATGAAGCGGTTGAATCTGGTCGTTATATTATTTGCAGTTGTTTTCGTCTCCATGCCGTTACATGGGAAGCAGAGAATGGATTTTCTCCTTTTCAATCTGGGGCAGGGGAATCAGGACGATTTTCTCAAAATGAGCAAAGAGTTTTCCGCTGCAATGGCACCTATGTTTTACGGTGAAGCTGAAACAAAAGGTTCAGCAGGTTTTGAGATAGGTTTCGGATACACTCTGACAAGAGTTAACATAGGTGCAGATTACTGGAAAGAAGCTTTGTATGATAAGCCTGTTTCAATGGGAGTCCCACCTTTTTACAGCGGAGCCGATCTCCATTTTTCAAAAGGATTCGGTTTCGGGCTGAAATTTTTCGGTAATCTCAGATATTACATTCTCACAGAAATGATAAGTGGTGGCGGCGGATTTGAATATGCAATTAATGAAGGGATAAGGCTTGCTCCGGATGTAGCTATAGGAGCCGGATATAACAGACTCTTCGGTGCCAATGATCTGAACATGCAGATGATAGACCTGAGATTGAAAATATCCAAAACTTTTGTTGCAAATCATCAGGTAAAATTAACCCCCATAGTAGCTTACAGCCATTTATTTGTTTTTGCATCTTCCAACAGGCTTGGAGGTTATTTTGATTATTCCGGCAAAACAGATGCTTTTGTATGGGGTGATATAACCGGAGAACCTTTTTATTTTAATCAGGAATTTATAAACATAGATAGATTCATTCTCGGATTTAAAACAGTTACAGGTCACTTCGGTTTTCAGATAGAAGCCGTAATTCCTGTAAATGCAGGTAACAGTTTCTCTTTTAATGCCGGTTTCTCTGTAGTTCTGTAAAAAAATGATAGATATTCACTCACATCTTCTGCACGGAATTGACGATGGTCCCGATAATATTGATGACAGCCTTGAAATAATCAGACACCTTTCTTCTTTCGGATTTACTCAACTTATTCCCACACCGCACAAATTTCACATTCTGTTCGATCCTACTCCTGCTGAAGTAAATGCAAAAGTTATGGAACTTAAAAGAAGTATCATAAAAAGGTTCAGTTTCGAATACTTTTGCAATGTTCCCCAAATAAAAAAAGTTGAAGATCACTATGAATTGTCTGTCATAAAAGATGGAAAAAAAGTCATTCTGGTGGAATTTCCCGCAATGGTTTTAAGGAAAGATTTTGTGGAAGACAAAATAAGTGCTTTGAATCAGGCAGGTTTTGTTCCTCTGATAGCCCATATTGAAAGATATGGTAAAAGTGATGAATTCTGGGCTGAATTAAAGGGAAAATATCAACTCTATCTTCAGGGAGGGATAAAAGCTTTTGCCAGACCTTTTTACGATAATTCAAAAAAACAACTTATGAGAATGATCAGGGCAGGGTTGATCGATAACCTGGCAACAGATATCCACAGTGTTTCACAACTTCCAAAAGTAGAAAAAGCGATCGATTTTATTATGAAAGAGTATCGAGGAGAGTATAAAAAGTTTTTTGCCGATTCTTTTGAACACTAAAAATTAACAATGAAAAATATTTTAATTTTTAAGATCACGGTTATAATACTTGTCAGTTATTTTGAGGGAGGTTGAAGATGAGAACATCTGTAATTGCCGCTAATTGGAAAATGAATAATCTTTACGAAGAAACCGTAAGATTTTTCAAGGAGTTTGGAGATACCGCAGTTAATGTGGATGGTAAAGAAGCAATTATTGCTCCGGCATTCCCCTATTTAAGGACGGCTTGTGAACTTTCAAAAGGGAAAAATATCATTATAGCCGCCCAGGATGTTTATCCTGCTGAAAAAGGCGCGTTTACAGGGATGGTCGGGAGTGAAATGCTCAAAGATTGCGGAGTTGGAGCAGTTATTGTCGGACACAGTGAAAGAAGACACATCTTTGGAGAAAGTTTTGAGCTTATAAGAAAAAAAGTAACATTTGTTCAAAATAATGACTGGAAACTTATTTTCTGTATAGGTGAAACACTTCAGGAAAGAGAGTCCGGGCAACTGTATGAAGTTATAAAAGAACAGATATACACAGCATTTGATGAAAACTTGTGGTGTGATCCGGATAAAGTCGTCATTGCATACGAACCGGTTTGGGCTATCGGAACGGGAGTTGTTGCAACTCCTGAGCAGGCACAGGAAATGCATGCATTCATAAGAAAAATAATGGGAAAAAGATATGACAGGGAAAATATTCCGATCCTTTATGGAGGGAGTGTTAAACCCGATAACATTAAAGGTTTAATGGATTGTGAAGATATAGACGGAGCACTTGTCGGAGGTGCAAGCCTGGAAGCAGACTCTTATAAAAAACTTTTTATGTATGACAGGTAAAACAGGAGGCTTTTTTTGAACAACAATGTTCCTGCACTTTCAGTCAACACAGTTTCAGCATATATCCACAGTGTTCTTGCTATTCCTGATATTTCAAGAGAAGAAGAGTTGGAACTTTTTCAGAGATTTAAAGAAAAAGGAGACAAAATTGCCGCCCAGAAACTTGTTTTGAGCAATTTGAAACTTGTTGTAAATCTTGCCTATAAATTCAGAAGATTCAGGGATGTCACAGATCTTCTTCAGGAAGGCAATCTTGGTCTTTTGACGGCATTGCAGAAATTCGACCCCGAAAAAGGGGTTAGGTTTGCAACTTATGCAACATGGTGGATAAGGGCGAAAATACAGGAATTCATTATCAGCCAGATGAGCATTGTCAGATTTGGAAAAAGCAGAGATGAAAGAAAACTCTTTTTTAATATGATGGCTGTTATTAAAGAGATACAGAGCTACGATACAGATGGTGAAATAACCAAAGAAGAGCTTGTGCAGGAAGTTGCGGCAAGATTGAATGTGGCTCCGGAAAAGGTAATAGAAACCATACAGGTAGTTTCTTCGTACAACGACATTTCGATAGATCAGACTATTGAAGAGAGCGGGGTAAAACTGCTGGAACTTAAAGACAGGACAAATCTTGATGAGGAAATGGATGATAAAACATTCGGGAACCGTATTCAAAGTGCCATAGCATCTTTGAATGACAGAGAAAGATTTGTTATATGGAACAGATATATGGCTGATGAACCTTTGACACTTCTTGAAATTGGTGAAAAATACGGCATTTCAAAAGAGAGAGTAAGACAGATAGAGTCGAGAGCCATTGAAAAAATCAAAGAATTTACCGAAAAAAGTTCTGTTTTCTGAAAAATTAATCCCATCAAACTTTGAAAATATAAATCTTTTGATATAATCATCTGTTATTGACTGTTTTTTGGTGAATTATGAAAGATAAAGTTTTAAAAAGAGCGGAAGAACTTGTTTCTATGCTTGGTTTGCATGACAAAGAGTATGATGTTATTAAAAAGAATCTCAGTGAGGAGCCGGTCATTTCCGTTCCTGATATTTTTTATGTTAAAAATGCGATAGATCACACATGTCTCTCTTTTAATGCTTCTGAAAAAGATATCTTCAATTTATGCCGGGAAGCTGACAGATATAAGTTCAAAGCCGTCTGCATAAATCCTGTTTGGATCAAAACTGCTTTTGAGGAAAGAAAAAAGCTGAACGGAGATTTTTTAATTGCTACGGTGATCGATTTTCCTCTTGGAGCTTCAACTGAAACTGCCAGAAAAGGGGAAACGGATCAAGCTTTGACAGACGGTGCTGACGAACTCGATCTCGTTATGAGTACAGGGTTATTGAAAAGCGGGAAATTGAAAGAATGTTACAGGTCGATAAAGTGTGTCGCAGAAAAAGGCGGCTATCTTAAGGTTATATTGGAAACATCTGAACTTGAGGTAAGTGAAAAGATCGATGCCGCACTTCTTTCGGTTTTTGCCGGTGCTCAAATGTTAAAAACTTCAACCGGTTTTCTTGGAAAAGCAACTATTGAGGATGTAAAACTGTTAAGAATGATAGCCGGCAGAGATATCGGAGTTAAAGCCGCCGGAGGTATAAGGGACAAAAAAAGTGTTTTGGAAATGATAGGTGCAGGTGCAGACAGAATAGGTTGCAGCAGCTCGGTTTCCATTGTTGAAAGTTGGTAGAAAAATGACTTTACGATTAAAGGTTTCAAAATATTCCATATTTCTTTTATTTATTTTTCTTTCTTTTATTTCGTGCAGAAGAGATACATCCGCTGAACAGGATGAAAAAATTGTTGCGGCAAACAAGTTCATGGAATTAAGGAAGGAGGGTAAAACTAAAGAAGCTTATGAAATGCTCTCAAATGAAAGCCGTGAAATTTTTTCATTTAAAGAGTTCGATGAGTATTGTTTCGTTTTCAGAGTGATGGAACAAACCGGCATCAAAAACCGCTCAGATGGATATTATGAAATAAATTACAAGTATTATGACAAAAGGTTTAACAAGGAAGATAATGAGCTATATACTTTTTATATTACTGAAAACACAGAAAACATTACATTTTCTCAGACAGGTATCGTTTTTCCCCATACAGGTTTCATTCAACTGAGAAACAGGATAGAGGAAAGGGATGTTTCAGGAGCTGAATCTGTTATTAAGTTGATGTTGTCTTTAGATCCCCGGAGCCCTGATGTATTGGAGAGTGCCACACAAATGGGTTTTATTCCGGAGATTCCCTGAATGTTGAGCGTAAAAAAAGTAATATTTTTCTGTTTAATGCTTTTTTGTTACGGCTTGGTGTTTCCCAACATACTTTTTGATGAAGGAGTTCCCGGAGATATAAGAGTTGAAGTATCAAGACTTTACAGGGAAAGCGGAATGGATGCCAGCTTTTTGATAGAAGTCCATGGAGCCAACGATCTTCTTATTATTTCTCAGGATGGATATATAAGGAGACTGCCTTTGAGTGAGGTGACAGGAAGAGATATTTTCATCGTCATGGAAACAATGATGGATCATATCCCCAGTGATGAAACTCAGGAATATCTGAGTGAGGGAATAGAACTTTTTAACGAGGAAGAATTTGCCGAGCTTGAAAAAAGACTCCTTAAAGAAAGAATGGCAGAAAAAGAAAAAAAGCGGGAGTTTTCGGGTAGTATAAAGATCAATGAAAATAATGAGTTTTTCCCATGGGCTGAAAGCGGTTCAAGATTCAGTGCGGCACTTTTCATATCTTCTCAGGAAAACTGGGGTGGAGGATTACAGGTGAGTGCGGCGGCAGCTTTTCTGAAACTCGGTTTTACTTTTACAAAAGGGTCTAATCTTAAATTTCAGGATGATCTTACAGTTCCCTGGGAATCTTACAGTCTTTATCTTATGGTGGACCTTTTCAGGTATCGCCGTTTTTTTGTGTCGGGCGGTTTTAAGGTTGAGCTTTATGATACCAGGGGAAGGTTGTTTGAACGGGAGTTTTTTACATTTTCGGCTTCACAGAAGATCGGTTGGTTTGAGATAGGGACTGTTTTCAATGTTTCTCCAAGCATTGTTGAGCTTGGTCTTTTTGGACAGAAATACAGAATGGATCAGTGGAATTTTACAATTTTCAGCGGATTTTTGTTCTAGAGACAGGTTTTTCCACTACGAATCCGTAATAAAGTACCAGAAAAAGGATATACACCACTAAAACGGAAAATAAGGAAAGTGCTGAAAAAAGAAATATTGCTGCAGGAAACCTGATGAAAACCGCAACTGTGGAAAATATGAATATTGCAATGGTTACATAAGTGTTAGCCTTAAATATTTGCCCGCTTTCTTTTTTTGAAGGGATAGATGCCGCAAA
>SLGQ01000349.1 GCA_007136595.1 Candidatus Sumerlaeota bacterium
CAACCTCTCCTGACAGCAAAATGGGCTATAACACCTTCTGGGGCAAATGGCATCTATGGAAAGTGATAGGCAGTCCTGTTGCCATAATGCGTGACTGGGAATGTTACTGTGAGGAATCAGGGGTTTGTCCGTTGGAGGAGCCATGAGAGAAGTTTTTCAAATTGTGCTAAAAATCGTATCGGAAAGAGATTATAGTGTTTGAGGGTATTTCTGAAAGATAGTGATCCAGAGCTATCGGATCCCTAGTTATGTCGGCTCCCGGAGAGATTTTTCTGTTAAAAGCAGTAAAAGCAAGAGGATTTAATTCAAAGCTGAAATTTCTGTGGGCAAGAGATTTTTTTTCTCTTTCATTTTTCTGATTTATGGCATCTTTTGAAAAATATGCGATCAGTGAAGCAAAACCTAATGCTCCGCCAATTGAAACAGGTATTGTCAATGCGCCGATATTTTCATATCCACTCTTAGAGTATATAAGATATCCAACCCCGAAACCGATCAATGATCCTCCGATAGTTCCAAGATCTACCATCACTGCCTGCCATGTTTTGAAATCCATTGTTGAAGCGAGATAATGCCCTACGGCAATACCTGTAGCTGTTCCGATCAGAGCACCACCGCTGTAAAGCCTCCCGTCAAATCCTTTTCCAGCAGAAACAGTTGAAATGGAAAGAGCTGTAGATACAGCAACTGTAGTTCCGAGAATAACAGAGTCTCCATTTGTGTAGTGAGCTCTTTCAGAAAGATAGTTCCCGGCAAGCATTCCTGAAACACCCCCGGCAAGCATAATGCCTGAAACGATCCTTCCCCCCATAGCGATAGCGACTTTGTCGTCAACAATAAGAAAGGATAACTCCATTGATGCTAAATATCCTAAGAAAGAATAAACTGTTATGGCACGCATTCTCTCTTCTGAAATATTTCTTGTGTGTCCCAGATACATTCCTGCAAAATATTGAGCGATACTCGTCCCTGCCATAAGTCCGGTCATCAACCTTAAGCCGGCAGTGTTATCAATGTAGTCACCGAATATCAATGTAGATATTAAAAGTCCGTCAAGTATTCCCCTGATCCCTCCAAGTTGAGCTCCCAAAGCTCCTCCCGCAGAAAGTTCGCTGTCTTTTAAAAGAAAGAACGGCACAAAAAATCCTGTTCCGGCACCTATCAGAGTTGAAGCAAGGTATGCTTCTTCCTGTGCTATGTGTCCTGCCACAGAGTAGGTGAGCAAGGCTCCCCAGCCCGAAGTGTATATTATTGATGATGCAAGAAGTTCAGCCATTACACCCGCTTCATTTTTCAAGTAGTATTTTTCTTCTTCCATGATTTTTTCAGGCACACCGATTTCTGCCTTCTTGTCATCAGGAACTTCTTCTTTTTCTGTCACTTGTTCAAGTTCTTTTTTAAAGTGTCCGGAAAGCAAAATTCTGATGTTTTTTATCATATCTCCGGTAGCCGGAATATCAGTTTCAATAAGCCCTCTCCCTTTTTCTTCGTCAAATGCAAGTATCTTTATCTTATAGTTTCCTTTCTTGCTTTTGTATAGTCTGGCACTTAGGATCACTGGTTCTTTCGGAAAAACATTGATTTTACTGTTCAACTCATTGTTTATGTCAATGATCCCGTTTTTTTCACAGAACCAGACAGGCTCAAAAGTTTCCCTGTCTTCAAAAACCGTTTCATCTTCTGTGGTTTCCTCGGCAATTTCTTCGATTTCTTCAACGGTTTCCTGTTCTTCAGGAGATGTTTCTCCGAAAATGAAAAGGGGAATAAAAGCTACAAAAAGAGCAAGGATTATTGTCAAAAATGTTTTAAGCAAGTTCACCTCCTTCAAAAACGACCGAAACGGAAATCAACAACTCCGGCAAAACCGCTGAGATCTTTCCAACCATAATTGCTGCCTTTGCGTGTAATTCCGCCAATAAGTCTATATGAAGCCCCGAAGCCGGTTGCAAAAAAACTGCTCACATTAAATACAAGCTGAATTTCCGGCTCGAGTGCAAAAAAACGATAACTTCTACTTCCGTAACCTCTATCCCACAGTTCGTCATCCAAATTTTTAAAAGAACCTCCACCTATTGTTAATCCAGGTTCCAAAGATACAAAACCGGGAAGTTTTAGAGAGTATGCAAAGTATAATCCACCATAAGTCATTGATATTAAATCATGTATTGAATTGCCGTAACAGGGAGGATAATCTTGATAGTAAGCACATTTATGAGGAACATGATTTGAAACAAAGGAAAATGATGCACCTATATTGAAATTGTTCAGAGCCAGCACACCTTTAGCCCCCAAAAACAAAGAAAAATCGGAATCTTTCCCGACAATCCCTTTGTTTTCATTTAAACCGGAAAACCTCATTGTAACACTGCCATAACCTTTAAAATGGATATTTTGTTCATCAGCAAAGTTTTCTCCAGTTTCAGGTTGGGGTTCCGGATAGATGGAAAGAAAAGAAAACAGTATTATAGCAGAAACAAATACTCTCAAAGGTCAACCTCCTTCAAAAACGACCGAACCTGAAATCAAGGGATCCCCCCATAGTGCTGACATCTTTCCATGTATATTTAGTTTCTCCCGAAATGGCAGTAATTATCCTGAAGTAAGCGCCTATTCCCAGTGCAAAGTAATCGGTTACAACAAAAACCAAGTTAATTTCAGGCTCCATGACAAAAAAACGGTGTTTCCTTCCATAACGCATTTCCCAGAAGTCAGAATCCATGCTCCGGAAATATCCATGTCCAACCATAAAAGCAGGTTCTATCTTAAAGAAGTCAATAACATCTATGAGATATGCAAAATATGCTCCGCCATAATTCATGGATAGAACAGCATCTGAGTATCTCGATCCACACGGATAATGATCTTTGTCACCACATTTATAAGGAACACTGTTCACAAGCATTGAAAGGGAAGCTCCGATAGTAAATCTTTGTATTGTAAGTCCACCTTTCCCCCCAAGAAAAAAAGAAAAGTCAGAATTGCCGCTCAAAAGAGAATCATCTTTGGAAATGGATGAAAATTTTGTTGTAACAGCTCCATATCCTTTAAGATATGTCCCTCTGCTTTTCAAATGTCCAGAAAGAGTGGAAGATGATGTGCCCGGGTTCTCATCTTGCGGATAGATGGCAGTAAAAGCAAAAAACACCGGCGATGAAGAAAAGCTTGGATCGATCCTGAAGGAGATGAACAACATTGACCCAACCCTGCTTTTTGAACAATCGAAAGAGCTGAAGCAGATGATCATTTCCGGACAAGGAGAGATGCA
>SLGQ01000047.1 GCA_007136595.1 Candidatus Sumerlaeota bacterium
ATCCCATCCCGAACTCAGTAGTGAAACGCGGTTGCGCCGATGATACTGCGGTCAGTGGCCGTGGAAAAGTAGGTCGTCGCCTCATTTTTTTTGCCCCTTAACTAAAGGGGTCATTTTTTTATGATAGTTATTCCAAGATAATTCATCAGTTCTTCGCCCCACAGTGCAGGAGCATTTTCTGCAACTTCAGAATTGAATATAAAGAAAGGTTTTTCTCCAAGACGGTTTCCTTCATGGTCAAGAGGCCAAATTTCAATTTCCCTGAATTCAACTGTAGCCCCTCCCCAAAAGTAGAAAACCGGGACTCTTCTTTTATGAGCAGTATCAGTTGCTTTATCAAAATAATTAAGCTGCTCTGTTGTTTCATCTTCAAAAACTTCCTCTATTTCCATTATTTTGCCAAATCTTCTGGCCCTCAGCTTTCTGAAATTCATTGCATTGATAGAGTTGTCTTCAAACCAGAAAAGATCGGTATGACATCCTGAACCGATGTTAGCTTCATATCCGTAACCGCCTCTCCCGAACAAAAGCACTTCCTGGGGCTGCCAGCAGAAAGGAAAATCATGACAATCAAATTCATGACCCGGATCTTCTTCATAACATTCGGGCCAATCATAAAAGTGAAGGTTGAAAGAAAAACCTGCTGAAGCAGGGTGTGTCGTAACGGCAAGATGAGGTGCATAACTTCTCCCGTCTGCAATAACTTCAAGTCCTTCAACATCATCGGCAATGCTTTCGTCAAAAGCACTTATGACATATCTGTCAATGTTATCTGTCGTGCCATGTTCCTGATATTTTTGCGGGTCAATAACAAATCTGAGCGTTGCAGGATAATTAAAGGGCTGCATATCTTCAGTTCTGATGGAAAATTCAAAAGCTTTTCTAGGCGCAAGTTTTTCCTTGTGATCAGGGATAGGATTATTCCAGTAATCGAAAGCTTTTGTTCCAAGTTCAAAATCGTAAACTTCTCCCCATTCAAGAATTCCTTCCCGTCCGTCATCGGTTTTAGAATTTCCTGTCAAAAGGTGAAGATTAGCATATCCCCAGACACCGAAAGTTTCCACATCTTCTCCTGAGCTGTCTTTTAATGAGAGCGATCCTTCGACAGATGCTTCTTCAACCGGGACACTGAAAGAAAGTGTTGCAACCTGCGGTTCATCCTGATCAAAGATCACATCCATAAGTTTGGGATTCACTCCTGTAGGTTTTTCAGGAACTGAAGGGCGGACTATCGCCATATCCCTTATGTTTTCAGAATCAAGAGCCGCATTATAGGTTTCAGATTCTTTTATTATTTTTTCATCATCTTCATCTCTTACAAGTCCCGCCATATCAACTTCTGCAACGAAAGATACCATCTTGTTGAGGTCTCTTCCAACAACGAACATCGTATCTCCCGATATTTTGAATCTGTATATTTCAACTCTTCTTGAATTAAAAAGAAGTTTTTCCTCTCTTGTATCAACTCTCACTGCTCTGATAACATTTTTTATACCATAGTTGGGGTCATTAATTTCAATTATTGCAAATACATGCTGATGGCTGATCTGGAAATTACCCTGAGAAATATATGCCGGCAATTCATAATGCCAGTTCCCTTTAAATTCAACACCCATTATGGGCTCAGGATTAAAAGGAAGTATTCTGTAAAGGAATATATTAGAATCGGCTTCTTCAAAAAGACCATAATAAAAACCGTCATTGGCAAGCATGAGGTGTTCAGGGATAGCCATTCCCCAACCCTGTGTCGTAAAGCGGTTCGTTCTGAAACAT
The DNA here is from genome assembly GCA_007136595.1 of Candidatus Sumerlaeota bacterium. GTDB lineage: Bacteria > UBP6 > UBA1177 > UBA1177 > UBA1177 > SLGQ01. The sequence continues at coordinate 1,774 of SLGQ01000047.1, forward strand.
CTCCTTGTAAACCCGCCGGTATCACTGAGTCTAGCAAATCTTATTCCACGACACTCATCTCCTTCCGCCGCTGCCCATAAAATTGCATCGTAAGTATCTGTGGCATAAAATTTGACCTGACTGGAAGAGAAAGTTACTTCACCACCTTCAGGAAGTCCGGCTTTAAGGAACCATCCGCTGCCGGCTTGTGTAGAGCCTGTCCAGACAGGAACACCGGTTGGAGTTACAAGAAAGTCACTTGGATTTTGAGCAGTATCGGTTATTCTCACAAATTTTCCAAGAGGAGAAATAAGTTCCGGAGGATAATCATCAGGTATTTCAGATTCTTCTGCAGTTTCAAGTCTTAGAAGGGCATTCTGCCTGTGAACATTTTCTCCAAGAAAGAAAAGGTTGCCATCATTATCAAAATGTATCGGTTTTCTCTCTCCGGCAAGCCGTTCACCATAGTTTCCATAAGCAAAAACTGGCGTCCAGTGGTAACTTACACATTCATAAAGATTGGACTCTTCCGGCTGATCAACGGGTGCTCTCACAAACCTGCAACCGTTAAGTGCTTCGATAAGTTCCCACGGTCCTTCTATAACAATATATAAATATTTACCCTTCGGATCAACCATTGCAAGTTCAATGTCTATCATGTTTTCACTTGTTTCTATCAGAGGAACAATTTCACCATCCATTCCGACACCGACAGCATTGGTATAAACAAACTCTTCAGGCTCAAAATCATCACCGTTATCGGCAATGGTTCTAAGGACATTTTTACTTTTAGATACAGCCACCGGAGAGTTCGCCGTAATGATCATGTCTGTGTTTTTCAAATTGAATTTCAGTTCAGATGTAAAGTTGAATTGTCCGTCATCATGGTCATCAATATGACCGTTGTCACCATTCTGATCATTACCATTATCATCTTTTTTGTCAGAACAGGAAATGATAAAAGAAAGAATCCCTAAAGAAACAACAAGTAATTTAAGAAATTTCATAAGCTCCTCCCTAAACAAATTAGCCGTGAAATTATACTTCACATTGCCAACATAATCAAGCACTAATTAGCTTTGAATTTTTCCCGTTTTGAGAGATTTACTTTTTATGCTGGGCAGGATCTAATCAGTCACTTTCCTTTCAAAAGTTCTTTCTGATTTTAAAAGATTATCGATTTAATGCAAATTCATCCAATTTCCGGTAGAATCACAATAAAAGTTATAACATCTGATAATACTTTTCAAAGACAATCTACTATCACATCAAGATCAAACACATTCTCCCTGTTTACAAGTAAGCCCTTTCTCGCCACAGTTTTCAGAAAGTTTCCATGCACCATCTTCACACACATAAAGAAGATTTCCGGAACACAGATAAGTATCCGACATACAACCGTCACCACCGTTGTCATCCCAATCTCCTTCCCAGTCCCAGTCGTAATCCTCATAGCATTTTACTGTGCTGTCCTTGTTTTCGCATACTTCGTAATCATA
>SLGQ01000070.1 GCA_007136595.1 Candidatus Sumerlaeota bacterium
CAGCTGTTAAAGCAACTGAAAAGAGGAGTGCAGCTAAAATCGTGAAAAATAGTTTCTTTTTCATATTAAACATTTTATCCTCCATCAGTTTGCTTTCAGACAGCGGACATGATATTTGTTGTCCCTTGCGGTATATTCAACCATGCCATCTATAAAACTTATTATCCATGCAGCATCTTTTTCTCCCAGAGCATCGTGACGGACAGGTGAAGCCCAGAACCAGTCGCTCAGTTCACCGTCAGGTGTATCGGGAAAAGCTGCCGTATCTATAGCCGGATTGCTCCGACCGTAATTAACGAGTGTTTTCAGCTCGTGCGTTGTAGGGAGTCTCCAACTGTGACCGGCAAGAGTCAGGTTTTCACAATAACTCCTTGCTTCATGCCAAGACACTTTCGCCACAAAACTCTGCTGCCACACATGCCCTGTCAACGAATCTGTAACAGTTGCATTTGCATTGACTCCGAAAGCACGGACCCCTATCTGATAGTTACCGTCCTGTCCGTAAAACGGGTCTCCGGGAGAGGGGCAGGGAATTTTCTTTTCATGATCAAAGCACTGGTACTGCCCTGTTCCTGTGAGGGGCCATCTCTGCACATCAGGAGGAAATCCGCTTCTCGGTTTTGACTGAGGTGCCGGATCGGGATCTTTTTCATCAACGATCGAGTGGTCATCAGGACTTTCGGCACCATCTGTGATATCCCCTTTACAGGAAAGAGAAAGTATCATTGCTGCCAAAATAACCGCTAAAAAAATGATTTTTGTTTTTAAAGACATAGTTATCCTCCATTGATCATGTTTAACTACAGTCCGGACTGTCGGAAGTGTCTGTAACGACACACCTCAAATCCTTGTTTCCGCTTCCGCAGGCACTCCCTTCAACTTTATAACATATAAAAGCTTCTGCCGAGTAGCTCTGTCCGTCAGCGGGAACAGTAACTTCAATTTTATAGTGATCTCCGACCATTTTGGCACCGTAATACGATACCAGTTCCGTTCCGGAGCAAAATTTTCTATAGTTATTAAAACAATCTTCCTGTGAAGCGGTGAGAGTTATCAGCTCTCCCATAGCTTCTGTTCTCATTGCCGACCTTTTGTACTGTTCATACATCGGTATGGAAACTGCCGCAATGATCGCTATTATTGCGATCACCATCATCAGCTCTATCATTGTAAATCCTTTCTTTTTCATATTTATCCCCCTAATTACATGCAGCATTAAAAGTCGGACAGAACAACTGTTCACAGTTACCGCTGAGTTGTGTATCTGTAACCTGATCCTGATATCTTACAAAATTATCATCTGTTCCGGGATCAAGTGCCGAGCCGAAGAAAACCCAGCACTCCAATGAAGTGCCGCTCCCTCTTCCAATATCCTTTCTGCCTGATACCCAGTAAGACATCCCTACCCCTGACCTCATAACCATGCCGGTGTTAAAAATGAAATCACTTGAAATATCAATTGAATCAAAACTGTTCAGCTCAATAATGGAAGATGCATATCTGCCGTTTGAAGCAAAATAGTTTTCCTGGATGGTGGAAACTTTTAAAACATTGGCTTTCAGTTCATCTATTCTTCCGCTGACAGCATATCTCTGAAAAGCGGGAACTGCAATGGAAGCAAGAATTGAAACAACAAAAAGGACTATAAGAAGTTCAATGAGTGTGTGTCCTTTAAAGGCTGTTTTCAAGTTAAAAAATTTATCTTCCACTTTTTACCCCTCCGTGTTCACCCTTTCTTTCATAACCATCCTGTCTTTTACTTTTCTGATCGTATCTTCTGAATGTGCCTTCCTCTTCTTTGTCCCTCTGTATCAATTCCCTTCCTCTTACTACCGCACTGCTCATGGTCACGGTCATCCCGGCTCTTATTATACCGGGAACCCTGTATTGCTGTGCAAATTCATCTTTCTGGATATCTTCATATTTTTCATAGAAATTTGATGCGTGATATATCAGCTTTCCTGAATCGGGATGGATCCTGAATACGCCCACGAACCATGCATTGTCGAGTATCTGTCTTATTTCAGGGAGTTGAAGGTAAAAATCAAGGGAATGTTTTTTCAATTGTTTCATAACATCATCGGGCAAATTGAATCTGCTCATGTTGTTTCCGAACAAATAAAGAAGGGGGAGAAATCTCATATATGTCTGAACTTCATCATGAAAAACACGGGTTAAATTATCAAGATAAAACCCCATCTGCATGTTTTTACCGTCAACTTCAACAACACTCAATGCCCTTGCAAAAGCATGAGACCTGAAATCGACACTTGACAGATGTTCCTCTACAAGTCTGCTGACTTGACTGTTGGTTGCACGGGTTTCAAACTTTGTATTTCCCACTTTTATTGAAACTGTTGTTATTTCAACGATCTGCCCTACCATTACAATATAGGGGAATTCAACATGCGAATAGTGGTATTCCGATCCCTGCCCCGCCAGAGAGGAGCAAAGTAAAGCCGTTAAAATAAAAATTAAAACTTTTAAATTTTTTCTCATATTATCTCTCCCCTTAATAGAGTTCATACCACTTAATTATGTCAAGCAAGTCGCTCTTAAATGTGAACGGTTCTTTAAGCCAGAATATTCTGTCACCGGCACCGAAAGAAATCCTTTCCCCTTCAGGGGTCATGACAACTCCGATATCGGAAGATATACTTGAAGCTTCATCCGATGCCTCCCAGAAGTATTCAAACTCAATAGCAGTTCTGCCGCTGATAAGATCTCTGGCATAGTTTCTTGTGTGACCGAAATCACGACAGTATCCGAACCTTGCAGGAACATAGGTGTTGACCCACAGTGTATAGGCATTTGTTTCAAACCTGTCATAATATACAAGCGGTCTGCTTATAGCTTTTTCGTCCCTTTCATCAAAAGAATGGGCAAGAAGTATTTTCCAGCCATCCATCTCTAAGTAATCAGGAACACCGTCATTTGTAAAAATAGCAAGATCAGCAAGACCGGGAGTTCCTTCTATATAAATGGGATCAACCCCGACATCGTAGTCATACCTGTCATAAAATACTGCGATCTTATCAAGTTCAGATGCCGTTGTATTTACCATGTTTCCGGTAGCAAAAGGAATCGGGATACGGGTAGCACCGTTATCATCTTCAAAAGAGGGGTATTTGGTTGTCAATGGCGGGAAAAGTGCAAAACTTGTGTAACTTCTTATTCCTGCAGCCCAATCTGAGTCTGTCAGGTTAGAGGTGTCTCTCAAAGTAAAAACCACCC
>SLGQ01000121.1 GCA_007136595.1 Candidatus Sumerlaeota bacterium
AAAAAGATCCTGAAAGGTAATTTTTAATTTTACCGGTATTTTTTTTCTCTATATGCTCAGTATAGGATTGATAAAAAGAGCTTCTTGCTTTTTTTAATATGGAAGGTGGGATGAAAATATTTTCACAAGTGCGGTCAAAATCAACTTTCCCTGCCTTATAAAAGAACTGCCCTGAAGAAGATAATATTTCAAGGAATTTAGCTGTGAAACCGGGATTGTTGTCAGATCTTTCCCAATTTACCGGCAGATGATATTTAAATGACTCTGTATCTATGTTTAAATCGCTTCCATTTAGCGAAACAGACAAGTTCAATTCTTTTTTCCAAGGCTTAATGTTCTGTTCCGTTTTTGTTGATACAGAAACGATGTTAGAGCTTGTAAGGTATATTTTATCTCCTTTTGAAGGCATAACCGTTGTTTTTATGAATACTTCTTCTCCTTTATCGGCAACGCTCACTTTTTTGCCGTTAATTTTGGTGATTTCCTGTACAGAGCAGTTGAAACTTTCAGATTCATTATTGTTTTTGAAAAAGAGGATACCGTCTCTTACCGATATTTTTTCATTTGTTTTAATAAGGAACTTTTCTTTTTCAATTCTATTGCAGGTGCCGATACATATTCCTCTGTGTCCCGGATAAAGGTTGCTTATCATTTCTTCTCCGGACGGAGAGTGGATGAACCCTTCCGTTTTTTTACGGGAAAAGGAAAGGGTGCTTTTCATGCAGTTTTCAAGGTGACATTTTTTATCTATGATAGATCGGTATAAAGCTGTAGTGTGATAAACGAAAGCGGGTGATTTCATCCGTCCTTCAATTTTAAATGAATCAACACCTTCTTTTTCAAGAGCAAGGACAGTTTCTTTTAAAGCCAGATCGCTGCATGAAAAACAAAATCTTTTCTCTCCATCCATTTCATAAAAGTTTCTGCATACTTGCGCACATTCTCCACGGTTTCCGCTTCTTCCAAGCATTATTCCGCTGGCAAGACAAAGCCCTGAAAAAGAATAGCACATTGCTCCATGAACGAAAACCTCGATTTCAAAACCGGGAAGAGCTACTTTTATTTCCTTTATTTTTTTCAGTGTCAGTTCCCGGCTCAAAACAGCTCTTTTGAATCCATTTTTTTTAAGGAATTCAGCTCCTTCAATGTTATGAACTGCCATTTGTGTCGAAGCATGGAGTGTCAACCGGGGAAAGAGATTTTTTAATGCGGACGCAAATCCGAAATCCTGTAAAATGACGGCATCTATCTCCATTTCATCAAGAAAAGCGGCAGTATTAAGTGCTTCCTCAAATTCATGTTCACCGATCACCGTGTTTAAAGTTACAAATATCTTTTTTTTCAGAGGTCGGGTAAAAGATATGAGTTTCAGCAACTCTTCTTTTGAAAAGTTTTGAGCTGATTTTCTTGCAGAAAAGTTTTTCAAACCTAAATATACTGCATCTGCACCCCCTTTAACGGCGCTGATCGCAGCATCAAAGCTTCCTGCAGGTGATAGAAGTTCCGGTTTCTTCAAATTTCTTTCCTGAACCAGTTGCTGGATACAGTTTAGATCAGGTATATAAATGTGTCCATTTTTCTTTCATTTTTTGCGGAATTATCTCAATGTGCTGTTTATCCACTCTATGAACTCAGGCGGATAGAATTTCTTGGGGAAATGACTTCTTGTAACGAATGTTTTTTTGTCGGTAAGTGTGAGTAGCGGATCACCCTGGATCATCACGCCAAACCACCACATTTCGATGAAATCTCTATCAAAACCATAGCTTGCATAGTTTTCCCAGATGTCGTTGACCCACATTTGATAGGCGGCTCCCCAGCTATATCCGTTTGCAAGAGCAATGTTCTTAACACCAGGGTTGAACACTCCGCCGACTTTGGTGCTTCCAAGTATTGCAAGCCCGTATTCTCCTTTCACATATTCAGATGCAATGTTGCCATCTTTCTCGATATATCTTGCAATTGAGCAGTCAAAAAGATTATAAAAGCTCCCTTTTACATTGCTTTCGATCAGTTCATTTATGTTTAGTATATTCTCAGGGTTAGGTGAGAAATTGTCATGAAAGTAAAGGTTTTGGGGATTGCTGTGGATCCACTGATAAACATATTCAGCTCCGCTTTGTGTCATGAAGCCGAGATACTCTGTTTTATTTGTTGTTTCCACTTCTTCTCTTCTTTCGTAATTGTTTCCGTAAATTGATCCGAGTTCCCATTTGCTGTTTTTTATACCCATCGGATCTTCCCATACATTGCCGTGTTCATCTTCATAAATTATCCAGTCATTATCAATGAACGAAAAGAAATTACGGGGTTCGAAAAAAGAGCCGTTGTTACGGTAATCACTTGTCCTTTTAAAATAATCAGAAATCTCTTTAGTAGTTCCAATTAACCTTGAAGTAAATATTTCAAGTGTCAGATTTTCCGGATATTTGTCGTATATTCCGTTACCGTCTGTATCTTCCCATATCCCATTCATATCCATGAAATAGTATTCAGAAGGAAAAAATTCATAGCTTAAGCCCTCTCTGCTGCTAAAGTTAGATTCCCTTTCAAAAAGTGCCGGAGGAAGATCTCCCACAAAGAGTGCTCCCATGATGTTGTGCTGATCATAACTTTTTTTGATTATTTGCTTGAGATACTTTGCTCCGCCTGGATACCAGTATCTTACAGCAGGGGAATATCCTTCGTTTTCAATGTCATTCAGGTACAAATTCAATCCATCATCTATTTTTCCTTTAAGGGTTTCGTTGATAATTATCAAAAAGTTGTGTTCAGGCAAAGATATCTCTTCTTCATTGGTATTAAATGTCCAGATATCTCCCTCAGTTTTGTTCCCTCTCTCATCGGTGACAACCACTTTCCAGAAATAACGGGTATTTTTTTCAAGAGGTTCGGGGGGAGACCACGAAATCTCTTTTGAATTTTCAAATGCCTGCTTTACCGGTGGGTTGTCTGTTCCAAAATACAAAGTATATGTCACTTCTCCTCCTGCCGGATCGGAACTTTCGCTCCACGAAACATCGGTGTTTATGTCAATGTTTTCAGCTCCGTCAAGAGGTGAAGGATTTGAAGGGGGAAGAGGATCGAGATCCATATCTTCAATGGTGCAATCCCTTTGAACAAAGCTTCCACCGTTTAATTCATAGCAGTAACAAAGTTTGTGAAGTTCATTTCCAAAAAATGTTGTGACAGCTTTTTTATCAAAAGTGAGGTAGCTGTT
>SLGQ01000015.1 GCA_007136595.1 Candidatus Sumerlaeota bacterium
ATACTGCTCTTATGATGCTCGTTTCGATACTTATCGGAATGTTGCATATTTCTCTTTCTCTTGTTTTAAAAGGGCTGAGATCTTTCATTGATGAAAAAGATTTTATTACACCTCTGATAAATCTTGTGTGGATCGCAGGTATCTGGGCTTTCTTTTTCTGGTATAAATATGACGGTGTTGAAGGTTATGAAGCCTATACGAACGGCGGTCTGACAGGTTTAAAGATATGCGGAGGTTTGCTGGTTGTTCTTTATGCAATTTCGGCACGCACTTTAAATCCGCTTAAAATGTTCATGTCTTCATTTTTCGGTCTTTATAACGGTGTTCAGTTTTTTAGCGATGTTTTAAGCTATATCAGGATCTTTGCTCTCGGACTTTCAGGAGCATTGCTTGCACAGACTTTCAACGATCTTTCTCTAGGGCTCTGGGAAGCAGGTCCCGGCGGGATGATATTTGCCCCTGTGATATTTGTTCTTGGTCATACATTGAATATTGCACTGTGTATAATGGGTGGAGTGATACATGGACTCAGACTCAATTTTTTAGAGTGGTACAGATGGTCTTTTGACGGTGGCGGAAGAAAATTCACACCGTTTAAAGATTTATTGTCAGGATATGTTAAAGGTGAAAATTAATAACCTTAATTAAGGAGAAAACTATGGATCTTGGAAGTTTCGGACCTATTTTGGCTCTCGGTCTTGCAGCGGCGGGAAGTGCTATCGGTTGTGGTTTGGCAGGTATGACATCTCACGGTGTTATGTCAAAGGTTGACGAAGGTCATGCAAAGTTCGTTGCACTGTCAGCGATGCCTGCATCCCAGTCAATTTACGGATTTGCACTTATGGTCATTCTGAACGGGCAGCTTCAGCAACTCGTTGAAAGTGGCGGAAACACTTTCCCTGTTTTTGCTATCGGTCTTGCCTGCGGTATCGCATTTATGTTCAGTGCAATTTATCAGGGCAAAGCATGTTCAAGTGCAATTCTTGCGGTTGCAAAGAAACCGAGTGTTTTCGGTATGAGTTTTGCGGCACCCGGTATTGTTGAATCTTTTGCTCTTTTCGCCCTTGTCGGCGGAATCCTGATGTCAACATAAAGTCAGATCACAACAGTTTATTAACGGTTTTCACGATATTTTCAACTGTCAATCCTTCTTTTTTTCTGAGTTGTTCCTGTGTTCCATGAGTTGAGAAGGTATCGTTTATTCCGATAAGGCGGCATTTGACATCCAGATTCCTCAGTGACAACTCTTCAAGTATTGCAGAACCGGCTCCGCCTGACACAATGCCATCTTCAATTGTCACAACATTTTTGATCTTTTTTTCTTCAATTATATCAAAAAGTTCGTCAGGAAGAGGCTTTATGAATTTCAGATCATAAAGATAGATGTCGATATTTTTATTTTTCAGTTCTTTTACAGCTTCCATTGCAGTATTTGTCATTATTCCGGCAGATGCAATAAGGATCGGACTACTTCCTTTTGCCAGAAGTTCCCCTTTGTAAAATTTTACGGGGGCAACTCTGTTTACAGGCTCTTTCCCACCGGTACCGCCTCTGGGGTATCTGATAGCTATTGGTCCGTCATCAATAAGAAGTGCCGTCTCTATCATTTTTGCCATCTGATATTCATCTCTGGGAGCCATTATGGTCATTCCCGGGATCATTCTCAGATAAGCGATGTCAAAAATACCGTGATGGGTAGCTCCATCTTCTCCGACAAGCCCTGCACGGTCAACAAGAAATATCACAGGGAGTTTCTGGAGAGCTGTATCATGTATAACGCTGTCAAAAGCCCGTTGTAAAAAAGATGAATATATTGCCACCATCGGTCTTACTTCACCTGTTGCCATTCCTGCTGCAAATGTTACAGCATGACCTTCCGACATTCCGACATCATAAACTCTTTCCGGATAAATATCCCTCAGTTTCATAAGTCCGGTACCGTCGGGCATTGCGGCAGTTATTGCAACAAGCTTATTGTTTGCTTTAAAAAGTTTTTGGAGGTAATTTGAAAGAGCACTTGTAAAAGATGGCTGTGAAGGGGGAGTTTTCCCCGTTTTTTTGTCAAAAGTTCCAATCCCATGAAATTTAGAAGGATTTTTCTCGGCAGGTTCATAACCTTTCCCTTTAACTGTGTGGACATGGAGAAGTACCGGCTCTTTATTGGGTTTTATATCTTCCAGAACATCAATAAGTTCTTCAATATTGTGTCCGTCAACAGGACCTACATACTGATACCCGAATCCTTCAAAAAGTATTCCCGGTGTGAGGAAAGACTTTGAAGAATCAATTGCTTTTCTGATAAGCCCGGCAATTTTATCACCCTGAAAAAACGGAGGAAGTTTCGCAAGTATCTGCTTAACTTCAGTTCTGGCAACTGAATAGGTTGCACCTGATAATTTTCTGCTGAACCACTTCGATAAAGATCCGACGGAAGTTGAAATGAACATATCGTTATCATTAAGGATTGTGATAGTGTTTTTTCCGAATTCATGAACATTGTTCATCGCTTCAAGGGCAAGTCCGCTTGTCATTGCACCGTCACCTATGACAGATATTACTTTGCCGTTTTTGTTAGCAAAATTTTGAGCTTCTCTTATGCCGAGTCCTGCTGAAATTGAAGTTCCTCCGTGTCCTGTCCCAAAAAAATCGTAAGGTGATTCAGACATTTTTGGAAATCCCGCAATTCCGTTCATTGTTCTCAATGTATTAAAACGGCTTTTTCTCTCTGTCAGGATTTTATAAGGGTAAGATTGATGCCCCACATCCCATATTATTTTATCGCTTTCAAGGTCAAATACTTTCATCATGGCAATAGTAAGTTCAACTGTCCCGAGTGAAGATGCAAGATGTCCACCGGTTTTTGAAACTGAATCTATCATTATTTCACGAATTTCCGATGCAACGGTTTTTAGCTCACATATTGAAAGCTCTTTGATTTTTTTGTGGTCTATATTTTTCAAATCTTTCCCCCTTTCAGTTTTTTCTTTCAACAACGAAATATGCAAGTTGTGTAAGAGCCTGTTTCCAATCCGATTCCTCAAGAAAAGTTAATGCTTCACCTGCTTTTGCAGCATACTGCAAAGCAAGCTCTTTTGACTTTGTAACGCCTAAAAGTGCCGGATAAGTTGTTTTATTGAGTTGTGCATCACTCCCGACAGGTTTTCCAAGAGTTTCACTGTCAGAAATAACATCCAGAATATCATCCG
>SLGQ01000140.1 GCA_007136595.1 Candidatus Sumerlaeota bacterium
CCTGAAAACGCCGATCCACCCCGGGTATTGTTTCCCAGAAATCAGGGGTGAAAGAAGGAACCGCTATCCCTTCACCACTTAAATAAAGAGAGGCGGCAGTCAAGGCGGCAAACCTGTTCTGAAGTATATGGGGAGCATCTTTTTCCGTTCCGGCAAAATACTCGTTTCCGTTGAAGATCATATTCCAACTGCCGTTACTGTATGTAAAAGTATGTTCCGAAGTGTTTTCAAAACCTTTTTTGTTTTCAATTTCAGAAGTTGAAGGAAAAGATATGGCATCAAAAAGATTGCACAGAGAATCTCCGGGCTCAAAACCTCTTCCTATAATAAGCCTTCTTTTTTCTCTTTTCATAAGATATCTTTCAAACAGTATTCTCATATTACTTTCAGATCTGAAGTAATCTGCATGCTCAAATTCAAGGTTGTTTATCAGAAGTATTTCAGGATCCATATCAAAAACTGTGCCGTCACTTTCGTCAAGTTCAACAATTACAGGTTTTGAAGCATTTATGTTTGTGATACCTTCGCTTTTGCCTCCGGCATATATTGAGGGCTGAAGTCCGGCTGCCGTTAAAATATGGTACAATATCCATGAAGTTGTGGTTTTTCCATGACTCCCTGCAACTCCTATTACAATGTCATTCTTTAGCAACTGTCCCAGAAAGGCTCCTCTGTCATATACCTTTATACCTTTGGAGATTGCCTCCTGAACTTCCGGATGGTGATCGGGAACTGCGGATGATTTTACCAGCAGATCAACTTTATCAAGATGTTTTTCAGAATGTCCGGCATAACATTCAATACCTTTTGATGCCACCATTTTATAGTAAGGACTTTCAGAAATATCGCAGCCGCTTACAGAATACCCCTTATCTTTTGCCATCAAAGCAAGTCCACTTACTCCGCAACCACCTATGCCCATAAAATGAATTTTCATTTTAACCGGTCCCCTTAATTCTTGACATTGTCATAAATATATCATCTGCAATTCTGCCCGAAGCTGTTGGAAAATGGAGGTCTCTGATATTTTGCTTCATTCTTTCAGGATTTTTAAGAAAGTCTGAAATAGCAGCATGAAACTTTTTAACTCTCCCTTGCATACTGCCTGAATCGGCAACTACATATCCGCAACCTTTTCTGCTCAACACTGCACCATTTTTCAACTGATACTGATCCATCTTTTCAGGAAGGGCTATATATACAGCCGGTTTTCCTGTTCCTAAAGTTTCAGATACGATATCTGAAGAAGGACGGCAGATAAGGAGATCCGCCGTTTTATAATACTTGCCCCTGCTTTCATAGTTCATATAGCATAGAGATTCTATACCGTTTTTGTCGTAAAATATCTGGAGGTCGGCAACCTCTCTTTCTCCGGTTTCATGTATAACAAAGAACTTACTGCTAAACTCAGGGTATCTTTTGAAAAAGCTCTTTATCAATTCATTGATCGAGTTGGAGTTCCTTTTACATGAAAAGATACACAAAAGCTTCTTGTCAGTAGGGATGTTTCTTGGTGAGGCATCAAGTATTTCTCTTCTCACAGGAACTCCGCTTATCAAAAACTTTTTTCTGTCAAAACCTGATGCGGTTTCTTCCAGAGGGGCATATATCCGGGTGGCATCAACTGCAATTTCCTCGTTAACAGGAGAAAGAAGACAATTCTGTTCCATCAGAAAGATCGGTATCTTTTTTGCTTTTGCAGCAGCAACTACAGGCAGAGAAGATGGACCGCCCAGAGCAAGTACAGCATGAATTTTTTTAGTTTGAATTATTTTTTCAGCAGCAGAAACTGAAGGTTTAAAACTTATTTTCCTTTTAATGGAATTGAAAAAGCCTCCCCTTTCTGTATAAGGAGGCATTTCAACAACTTCGTAGTTCGTATCTTTAAGAAGTGTGAATTCCAAAGCATTTTTCTCTGCGCAGAAGATCATCATAACCCCTTTTCTGCGTAAATTTTCTGCGATAACAAGTGCAGGTATAAGCCTTTCCTTTGACCATCCCCCTGCAACCAGGATCGAAAATTTTGTTACTACTCTTTCCATTTTGTCACCTCCTTAAAAATTGCTGTAGCGGTTATCCGAGACAACGGCATTTAAAATAAATCCCACCATCACAGAATAAGACATCAATGCACTTCCCCCGTAACTGATAAAAGGAAGAGGCACACCTTTGTTCGGTAAAGATGAAGTAACAACACCTAAATTGATAATAGTCTGCACAGCAATCATAGTAACAAAGCCGGATATGAGATAGAAACCGAATCTACTGTAAACTGTAAGAGCAAAATAACTCCCGATTCCAAACATTGCGGCAAAAAGAGATATCAGAATGAGAGATCCGACAAATCCAAATTCTTCACCGATTATAGAATATATAAAATCAGTATGAGCCTCGGGCACATACCTCATTTTTTTCTGACTGTTCCCGAATCCCACGCCTGTGACCCCGCCTCTTCCCAATGCAATTTCACTTTGAACCTGCTGAAATCCTGAAGTGAAACGATGCTGCCACGGATCTGCAAATGATTTGAGCCTTTCGATCCTGTATGGTTTCATCAAAATGAGAACAGAAAAACCTATAGTAGCCAAAACTCCGAGTACAACTATATACTTAAACCTCATTCCACCCATGAGTAGCAAAAGTATTGCAACAGAAAAGATTATCATTCCTGTACCGAGATCTTCAAATGCAATGAGGGAAACAACTATCAGAACAACAAAAAACGGATATATCAGCTCTTTCAGCAAGCCTATCCTTTCCCTTTTATTGCAAATCACTTCCGCCATATAAAAAATGACCACTATTTTGGCAAATTCAGATGGCTGAACCATCATAAACCCTAGATTTATCCACCTTTTAGAACCATTAACTTCAACCCCTATGAGGTAGGTAGCAATAAGCACCAGTATAGTGAACAAAAGGGCGTATTTTATCCATCCTCTTACAGCCTCTATGTTAACCATGTAACTTACCGACAAAGCTGCAAGAGCCAGAACCAGATTGATCACCAGTGACCTGATTATTGGAACAAAAGATTGGTTAACGGAAGGAACATTGAAAACTCTTATGTTAAAAACCATGACAGTGCCGAAAATGACTAAAAGAAAAAAAATGGAAAAGTATATCTTTACCGGTTTAGTCATGGCACTCTCTTTTTTTTAATTCTTTAACTTTATTAACAAA
>SLGQ01000285.1 GCA_007136595.1 Candidatus Sumerlaeota bacterium
AAAAACCACATAAGAAAGAAAAATCCGATAATTGCACCAAGCGGTTCAGCAAGCCCCGAAAGAATGGAAAGCCCCAAAGCTTTTTTTCTGCTCCCTGTTGCATAGTAAACCGGAACAGAAACCGCTATTCCTTCCGGAATGTTATGTATCGCTATTGCTATTGCAATGCTGACACCTAAAGCGGGATCTTCAAGAGCACTTACAAATGTTGCAAGCCCTTCAGGAAAATTGTGTATCGCTATTGCTAAAGCGGAAAAGAGCCCCATTCTCATCAATTTTTTCTTATTCACTTCGTCAATATCTTTATCCATTTCTTTGACATCTCTAAGTTCATGAGGATTTTCAAAGTTTGGTACGAATTTATCGATCAAAGCAATTATTGCTATACCTGCAAAAAAAGCGGCAACAGTAATGATCTCCCCTTTTGTTCCACCAAAAACCTTTTCAAGTGACTCAAAAGCTTCGGGCAGCATTTCAACAAAAGAAACATAAATCATAACTCCCGCAGAAAACCCCAGAGAAGCTGAAAGAAAACGGGTATTTATCCTCTTTGAAAAAAACGCAAAGAGCCCCCCTATCCCTGTTGCTAAACCGGCAAACAGCGTAAGCCCGAATGCAAAAAGAAAATTTTCAGTATTCATAGTACCCCCAATAAATATGTTGTTCCCCTCCAAACAATCCGTCCTGTTTAATTTAATGGTTTTTTAGACATCCTGTCAAGAAAACAGGAGTCTGAACATTTCAACAACTCCGGCATCCATTTTGGAAAAGCCGAAACATTTTTTACCGAGATCTTTCAAAGATGCTCCGAAATGATAGAGGTCTTTGTCATCAATTATCATAAATCTGTCATGAGATTGATTAAATTCCTTTATTTCAGCTGGCGGGAATTGCTCGTTGAACTTCTTGAGATCAAGGAGAAGCTGTTTTGAGAGGTTTTTTGTAAGTATTTTCAAATGCACACCCTTTTTCCGCTTAGAAAATAAGGTGAGAACCGTATCATCAACATAATTATCTATAAGAACTATAGATTTTTCCGCTGACCGCACAATATCTGAAACAAGTTTGTATGCATCGAATATTTGACCTTCGAACATTATTCCCTGCTTCGGCTTAACATCATTTGATTCAAGGGCATTAAAAACTTTTTCAAATTTATTGTCAGTTTCGATCTTATATTCAAGCTGTCTTTTTTCAATAATTTCAAATCTCTTAAATATTTGCTCATTTGCTGATATAATTTGCCGCATTGAAACAAAAGCTTCCATTATTTTTATGCTTATTTTTATAGCTGTTTCACTTCTCAAAACAGCAGAGAGCATTGCTACTCCCTGTTCTGTAAAAACAAATGGAGCATACCGCCTTCCTCCTCGTTTTTCTTTTGAGGTTTCAATTTGCAACCTCAAAGCTTTGTATTCTTCTTCTGTAAGTTGAAAACTGAAAGTACTTGGAAATCTTTCGATATTTCTCTTTACAGCTAAGTTTAGGTTTTTTGTTTCAACATTATATAAATATGCCAGATCACTGTCCAGCATCACCTGCATTCCCCTGATCGTGAATATCCTGCTTTGAATATCATCAACTTTTATTATCTCATTTGACATAGCAACCTCAAAATCTGCATCTATATCTAATTTGATAATAATTATTTAACTTAAAATAATCAAGAAAATGTTTTAGAGCGTTTTTTGCTTTTCCAGCAAACTTTTATCTTCCACTGTGACTTTTCTTCTTCGATAGACTATAAGATTAAAAACGGGGTGTAAAGAAAAAATAGAGAAACTGCCACCTAAATTGCTTTCAACATTTCAACAACTCCGGCATCCATTTTGGAAGAACGCCGTAGGGGACGGGTTTCTTTTTAACTCATTGAAATCATTTCACCCTCAGAGGCTTTGTCAAATTTTTCATCGAAAATCGAACGATTTAGGTGATATTTATTTCTTTCCATGCTATATTTAGATTCCGTTTTTTGAGGGTGTGATGGAAAAAGCTTTGTCAAAAAATAAAAAACCGTTGTTGTCAAATACTTTTTTTTTCGCAGTTACTTCAGCTTTATCCATCTCACTGCTATTTATGGAAAGAAGTGACACTCAGCTTCTTGTTCTTCTGTTTTCGTTTTTATCAGCAGGGTTTTTACTGAAAAGGAAAACTCTTTACATTTTCATTGCCGCCATTTTGATCGTATCTCTTCTGGGCATCCGTGAAATTGCTGAAAACGAAGATGTTTCCATAAAAATAATGAAAAAACTTTTCCTCATACCTTCCGGAGAAGCGGATGATACTGATTAGGACGATCAAACATTTTGAAGCATTTCTTTTTCTGGAAATTACCAGAAAATATAAATCTCTCGGGCTTATTTTTCTTGCCATGCTTCTTTCAGGGAACACCCGGTATTTTTTCATTTTTTTTCTTATAACAAAATTGCTCCCTTTTGATGTTCACAAAAACAGCTTAAAAAGGATACTCTGGCTCCCTTTTTCCCGTTTTGAAACATTCATTTTCTCTTACTTTTTCGGACTTTCTTTAGCTTTTTTTGCTGACATTATCGGTAACACTTTTTTCTTTGGCAGTTCCAATGTTTTTTCTCTTGTTGAAATAACAGTTTTTTATTCAGCTTACTTTGGAATTTTAATGTTATCGACCACTAAAGGGACAGACAATATTACTTTTCCGGTTTTGTTTCTCATCGTTGATCTTATTGCCGGTTCAGTTGGAGATCCGGCTGTAAATAAATATCAGATGTTCAGTCCGCTATATCATAAAAATATTTTTTATTCGATGAGCATTGCATTGGTTCTTCTTCTTATTTCATTGATAGTTTTTGTTTTAGACAGGAAAGAGAAATGGTAATACAGGGAATAAACATAAATAAGCATTATGGCAGCACTAAAGCTTTGGACAATGTTTCTTTTTCTATTCCGAAAGGGGCTCTTACTTTACTTGTCGGACCTAACGGAGCAGGCAAAACTACCCTTCTTAGAGTTTTAGCCCGGGAAATTTTCCCTAATTCAGGTGAAATCAAGTATCTCAAAAACATCAAGGCTTCATCCGTTTCTTTTTCAGAAGAAAACAGAGATTTTTTTGAAAACTTTACCCCTTTAAAATACGCTTATTTATGGCAACTTATCTATCCTCTGTTTGACAGAGAGCATTTTATGGAAATTATGCAGAAAAGAGAGATCCCTGTTAACAAAAGTCTTTTTCAACTATCCAAAGGGAAAAGAACATGGCTTTTCAATGCTCTTGTTATCTGCTCCAACTCTTCAGTCATGCTTCTTGACGAACCGCTACAGAATCTTGATCCCGTTGTAAGAGCCGATTTTAAAGATATGCTTGTAAAAGAAAAAGAAAAAGGAAGATCCATTGTTGCCAGCACTCATGAAATAACTGAATTCGAGGAAATAACAGATAATTTGGTAATAATTTGTGAAGGACACATTCTTATTCAATGCGAAAAAGAAAAAGCATTTTTGACTTACAGAGTAATTCCGGGAACTGAAACAGACGGTGATTATGAAGCAATCGGTCCTTTAGTTAACGAAAAACTTGTAATTACAGGAAAAAACATAGGAAGGAAACCCTCTCTTAAAGAAATTGCACTGGGATATCTTAACGGTTACAGTTTGAACAGGCAATCCTGATATGGACCATGATCACAAATTATTGACTTTTTTTTTCTAAAATTATATATAGGAAAAGGTTAAAGCGGGCGTAACTCAGTTGGTAGAGTGCAAGCTTCCCAAGCTTGATGTCGCGGGTTCGAGTCCCGTCGCCCGCTCCAATTTTAGATGGTTGCTGTGAATAGGATAAAGTTTTTATCTGGTATATTGGTTTTTCTTGTTGCAACCCTTTTTTTCATAAGGTTTGCATTTTATCCCTTATCTAGTTCTATACTTCAGGTTTTCGGGATCGAATACGATTTTTCAAGAGTAAGTGTCAGCATTAATGGCGTTTTTCAAATAAATGATTTCAAACTTGATATCGAAAACAAACTATCTTTCAGATCAGATAAAGTAGAAATTTCGATCGCAAGAAGATTTGTCGGTATTTTTAGAAATATTCCAGTGATCAAACATCTTAAGATAGATAATGGAAACCTTGTTTTAAAAAGTGGAATACTGCAAAGTGAAGGTGATTTTGAATTACCGGAGGAGCTTCCTTACTTTCCTTTGGAAAACATTGAAGTAACAAACTTCAGTTTAACAGCGATCGATAATGATACCGGTATCATATTAAATGGACTTAACATTTCCGGCAATGGATTATACAGCATATCGTCTCCTGACATTACGGTCATATATCCCGGGATCGAAAGGAACATTGAAATAAAAATGGAAAGCACGGTAACGGCATATCAACGAAAATATTTTATCGAATCTTTGAACATTCATACTGACATGTTTGCGGTTAAAGGAGAAAAAGATGAAGAAACGGAACTCCTTAAAGGTGAAATAACTGCATCATTACCAAATATCGCATCATTATTCGGGCATACTGCAAGCGGAAATGTCTATGTTGATTTCGATCTTAAATTAACTGGAGCAATTCCTGAAGCAGAGGGAAATATTACGGTGACAGGAATTGAATATGAAGGCTTTAAACCCTGGGATTTTCACTCTTTTTTCAGAATCACACCTTCAACTCTCATACTTAACAGACTTAACATGTTCCACAACAAAAAAGTTTTCCTGTCACTTAACTCCGTGTTTCCTTTCAAATCGGGAAAAGCAACTGGAAATATAAGGCTGTACAGGTTTGATCTTGACGACACTTTAAACAGGATGACCACTTCAGGAATAGTAAATCTTATTGTTTCAGGGAAAGCTGACTATATTTTCCATTTAGATTCTCTTTCGGCTGACTTTAATGTTGATCTGGTAGTAAATGAACATGATGTTGACAACAAAGAGATCCTTAACCTGCCAAGAGAAGTGTTTGTAACAGGGAACTGCTCTGTTTCTGCTGACGGGGTCAAACTTCATAACGGAGTTGTTAAAACAAAGAACGAAACCAGCAAACTCACTGTGAAAGACAGTTGGTTCGGGTTTGCCGACAGCATGAAGTTTCATATACCTATTTTGCCGGGATCATGGATAAATCTTGAAGATGTCGGACATATCACCGGGTTTCCTGTCAGAGGTACCGGTTCAATTGAAGCGCTTGTTACATCATTTTATGAAGACCCTCAAATAAGCGGAACATTTTCAGGATCAAGCTGCCATTTTGACGGGTTTAACGCGGAATTCTGTGAGGTCGAAGCAAAGATGGAAAACTTCCTGCTTGCAATTAATGTGAAAAAAATAAGGCAGGATTCTCTTACTGCAAAAAATGCCCTAGTTCAAATTGATTTCGATCCTGACCCCATAACTGTAAGTTTTTCAGCTAATGACATTACCGGCAAAATAAAAGATGCAGCGAAAGTGTTCGATATTGATGCAACGGGTGTAGGAGGAAATGTTGCTTTAAGTTTTGATGGTTTTTTCGGGAATGAAATGGAAAAACTGAATGGGAATCTTGTGTTGACTGACATCAGCTATGAAGGGGAAAAAATCGCAGACTCTGCCACCATTAACCTCCGTAACTATGATACTGAAACCGTTAAACTGGAAGGAAGCGGCATAAAATACGGAGAAACAGAAATTGTAATAACAGGAGATCTCAATAAATCTGACCTATCTGTTGATGCAAGAGCTTATCTTGCCAACTTTTCTAAAGAAGACTTCAAATATTTTGAGGATGCCGTTTTTTCCGACCCTTCAATAGAGATCGCACTGACAGGAACTCTTGATGCACCTGTGTTCGAGGGTGAAATTTCTGCAAAAGACATTGTTTTCAACGGAGTTAAACTAGGGGATCTCTCCTTGAAAGCTGATTATTCTGAAGAGTCTAAGATTTTATCAGCAGAAGGCAAACTGGGAGATAAAATTTCTTTCGGAATGAATATGAAGGATTTTAATTACGAAACATTGTCGGGACATTTAAAAACTGAAGATTTTATACACAGGGAATCTGATTTTTTCATAATTGTTTCGATGGATGCAAATATTGAAAATCTCAATACAGATATTCTTTTCACAAAGCTGATGTTTGAACAGTCAGGTTTTTTCATAAGAAACACAACACCTTTCAGAGTAAAAGGCAAACTGGACGATCTCGAAATAGAAAAAGTTTTTTTCGACGGAGAAACTGTAAACTTTTTCACAGAAGGGACAATAAAAGATTTTAAGCCTGAGATCAAAGCAAAGGGAACTTTGTTCCCGAGAATGATAGATATGATCTATCCCGCCGGATTTACGGGAGTTGACGGCAGAGCATACTTTGATATAACTTTCAGGGACAACAGACTTTTCGGGAATGTCAATATTTCTGAAATATCATACCGTCTTAACGACCCCCAAATAGTTTTCAAAGATATAAACGGATCAATTGTTTTTGACGACAGGGATTGGGAAATAAAAAACTTGAAAGGAAGTGCGGGGAGTGGACAAATAGTTGTTTCGGGACAGGGAAAACTGTTTCCTTTTGATGAAGCATCTCTTGATATCCGGGTCACAAATTTAACAGGAAGACACTATCTTGCCGGAGATTTCGGTCTCTCTGCATCTTTAAAAGCACTTCTTCTCGAAGGGGAAAGATTTTCTTTGAGCGGTGATATTGATCTGAGAAACATACTTTTCAATCAGCCTCTTTCGATAGACAGTGAGCTGTTTAAGCTCATAGATACAATAAGCAGGCAGGATGCTGTTAAAAAAGAAGTTGAAAACCCTGTTTCCCTTGATCTCCGCATCACAGGAAGAAATAATTTAAGGGTTAGGACAAATCTTTTAACGGCAGACATTGTTTTTGATGCAATGGTTTCAGGGACAAGCGAAAGTCCGGATATCACAGGAAACATGACTCTTAGAAACGGTTCCATTCAATACAAACAGAATGACTTTTCCATTCAGAGAGGAATAATTACATTTGAAGATGGCGGGGGTATCAACCCTTTTGTTGATATTGAATCATCTACGAACATTACAGCAAGAATCGGTGAAGATGAAAGAGATTTCAGACTGATAATGTTTGTAAGCGGTTATGTCATGGAAGATGATCTTAAAATAACTCTTGACAGTATTCCTCAGTTAGAGCAGCAACAGTTGTACTCTCTCCTTTTATGGGGCAATATAGGTGACACATACTCCGGGGATCTGGCAATTGCCGCAATAACCGACATTATGGGAATTACTGCCGAGGTAAGAAGAAGTTTCGGACTTACAAGGTTTGAGCTTACACCGAGATACTCTGAAGTTGATGATAAAACCGTTTTGAAACTTATTGCTGAAAAAGAAATATATGACAATCTTTTTCTTTCTCTTGAATCGAACCCGGCAGATACTTCAGACCAGATAGTTGAACTTAAGTATAGAACAAGAAGGCTGGAAGCTGCTTTAGGATGGAAAAACAAAGATAAACTTGAAAGTATTTTCGGAGCAATAGGCTTCGACTTGAGACTAGACTATGTATTTGAATAAACTAATAAAAGCAATCTTAATAGTGGCACTTGTTTTTTCAGCGCAAGTTGTATCGGGCGAAGAGATAAGCTCCATATCATGGGAAAGTCCAGTTCCTTTATCCAATATCAGCAATTTAATTAAAATAGAAGAGGGCAAACCTTATTCAGCAAAAGATATAAGAAGAACAGTTAAGCTTCTTTATTCAACCAAACTTTTTGAACAGATAATCGTTTCAAGGTCCAAAGACCCGTCAGGAAAATGGGATATAGCCATTAAAGGGATCCCTCAACTTTTTATTTCCGATGTCACAATTACCGGGAACAGATCCATATCAGATCACAGGATAAAACTTGCCGCTGATGTCAGACTTAACCGTCCTCATTACACTCATGAACTTGAGAAGATAAGGGATGAAATTCTTTTTCTTTACAGAGGGAACGGTTTTTTCAACTCTCAAGTGAGTATAGGAACGGAAATAGAGCGGTACGATCAAGTGTCGATCAAAATAAGTATCCTTGAGGGCTCACAGGAAAGGATCAGAAACATCAGACTTTCCGGAGAAATTCCCGTTTCAGAAAGGAAGAAGCTTAATTATGAGCTTGACAGAAGATTTCTCAGAAGACCTCTTATTGAAAGAAATATCAGCGATATTGATATTTTTCTGACAGAATACTTTAAAAACCTCGGTTTTCTTGATGTCAGAGTAAATACTGTTTCCGCTTCAGACGGAACTGTTACCAGCAGCATAAAACAGGGGCCTCTTTATCAGTTGCAAATCCAGGGTATTGACTCTTTTTCGCCTCACACTATTGAGGAAATAATTACTTCTGTCCCTAATTATTATTTCAACTCCAACGGGGTAAAACAAAGGCTGATAACTTTTTATCAGGCGTATGGTTTCCCCAATGTTGAGGTTGATGTTGAGACCGTCAACACAGGTTCTTTTTTTGATGAAGAAAGTACCAGAATAATTTGGGTCAATGTGGTGGAAAATGAAAGGTTGTTTTTGCAGGACTTTGTTTTCACCGGTGTTTCACAGCAAAACCGCAGAATTTTGATGTCCAGGATAAAAGATTATCTGAAAAAAAAGATCGAAGAGGAAAATTTTCCTGAAATTACTATAAACAGAGGGATTCCGGGGGGAGGCTATACAGATGTTGACGGAACAAGGATAAAGCCTTTGCACAGGAGCAGAAAAAATAAAGTAATGCTTCCGGATCCGCCTCTTGCAATTCCTGAAGAGTATCTGGGTGACATAAAAACTGTGGTAAGAAATGTTTACAGACATGAAGGATACAGAGACATTGAAGTTCTTAATGTCGATCTGAAAAAAGAGGGGGAACATTTTTATATTGAGATCGGAGTGAAGGAAAACAGTCTTTATCTGCTTAACTCAATAATAATAAGCACAGGGAACGAAGAGCTTGATAAAGAGATAAGAGAAAGAATTTTTCTGCCGCAGGAAGTGCCGTACAATGACAGGGTCGCATCAATATATAATGACAGAGTAACCCGTTTTCTTTTAGACAGGGGATATATTTTTTCCAGAGTAATTATGGAGGAAACTTTTTTTGAAAACAGTGTTCAGTTAAAGTTTACTGCTGATTTCCTTTTCAATGTAAAGGTGGCGGAAGTTGTAATAAGCGGAAATCATCTTACACATAGCGGCATTATTAATCGAATTGTAAGGATAAACAGCGGAGATACCCTTAAAGGAAATACTTTTGTATCATCAAGAAGGAACCTTCTTCAAACAGGGATATTTCAGTCAGCTACCATTGCTTTTATTGATCCTGAATTTCCTTCGGAAGAAAAAGATATCGTTGTTACGGTAAGTGAAATAGAAAGATTCAAAATAACTCCGGGGATCGGTATCAGCACAGATGAAGGTTTCAGACTTACCGGAGCCGTTGAATGGAGAAATGTTTTAAAGTCAGCTTTTTCCAGCCGTCTCAGCTTCAGGATGTCAAGGAAGATAGAGCTTTTCATGTCAGACACATTTAAGCAGCATTTCAAAGAAGATTTTTCATTGTGGGAACAGACAGAAAGAAGAGTGAACCTTGCATTCATGTTTCCCGATATATATCTGAGGACTTTTCCGCTGTCAGCCCAGCTTGAAGCTTTCCACATACACGATATCAGAAGCAATGGCGGGCTTCCCTATATGATCGACAAAAACGGTTTGTTTATGAGTTTTTTCAGGCGGTTTAACGAACATTATTTTCTTTCCACCGGTCTTGAAGTGGCATATCAATCCGAGAGGGATCATGTTATTGATGATACCGGGAATGTTGCTTATTCCGATTTTGACAGGCTGATAATTACACCTGAGATCAGAGGCTTCATTGACCACCGCAGCAATATATTTTTTCCCATAACAGGCTATAAAACTGCCCATAAAATATTTAATAAAACCACTCTTTACGGAAGAACAGGGCACTATACTCAGGTTGAAAACAACTTTTCATTTTTTCTTCCTCTTTTATACAGGCAGTCTTTAACTGGGGAACTGGAACCGCAGGACACTTTCATTTTTCACACTTTTTTAGAAACTGCTTTTATTATAAAGCATTCAGGAGAACTTTCTTCGGATGATGTTTTAAAACTCGGTGGATCAACCACTATAAGGGGTTTTGCGGGAGACTCCATTGCTCCTGCTGACAAAACAGATGAAAACCATCAGGGCAAATACTATTTTTTCATGAGAAATGAGCTTAGAGTTAAGCTCAGAGACAAACTTTATATGGTTTCTTTCCTGGATATTGGAAACTTGTGGGAAGAGCTTGGTAATATAGGCGACAATGAGCTTTTCAGGTATGCAAGCGGAGGGGGGCTAACTTTTGTTTCCCCTATTGGTGCACTGTCAGCTCAAGTTGGATTTAACTTAAACCCTCTGGAAAACGAAGAAAAGTGGGCTTTCCATATTTTCATTTCGACTTTTTAGAACTACTTAAAGGAAACACTATGACAGAAAACAGACTGGAATGCAGATTTGAATCATTCGGATTTAAAAAAGAGATCATGGAAGGGATAAAAGAAGCGGGCTTTAAAGTGCCCAGTCCCGTACAGGAACAGGTGATGCCACTAATTCTCAAAGGAAAAGATGTTATTGCTCAATCCCATACCGGAACAGGGAAAACAGCCGCTTTCGGTCTTCCGGTAATGAACAATATGAAAAAAGATATCGGGATAGAGCTTCTTGTTATAACACCGACAAGGGAACTTGCTGCACAAATAAGTGACGAAATATTCAGGCTTGGAAAATTTGCAGGAATAAGGACAGGAACCATACTCGGAGGACATTCCTACAGCAGACAATTGCAAATATTGAAAAGCGGCGTTCAGGTTCTTGCTGCAACTCCGGGCAGATTGCTCGATCTGTTCAAATCGGGTAAAATACAAATAACTGAACCTATCACCATTGTTCTTGATGAAGCTGATGAAATGCTTGATATGGGTTTTCTTGATGACATTAAAGAAATTTTTGAATTTTTACCTCAAAAAAGGCAGACACTTCTTTTTTCTGCAACAATGCCTGATCCGATAAGAAAACTTGCACAGAAAATACTTAATGAGCCTGTATTTATAAGAGCGATAACAACTGACGATTCAACTAACATTGACATAACTCAAAGTTATTATGTGATCGAGGAACATGAAAGGGAACTGGCAGTTTTAAGGTTGATGGAAGATCAGGATCCTGAAAAAGCCATCGTTTTCTGCAGAACAAAACTTGAAGTGGATAAACTGAGCACTTTTATGGTTGCAAGAGGTTTTAACGCAAAAGGACTGCATGGAGATATGGAACAGGCACAGAGAAATCAGGTAATGGGAAGTTTCAGAAAAAGTCTTTTTGATATTCTCATTGCCACAGATGTGGCGGCGAGGGGACTTGATGTAGCTGATGTGACTCATGTTTTTAACTATCATATTCCTTTTGATGCAAAGAGCTATATTCACAGGGTTGGAAGAACAGGAAGAGCCGGGCATAAAGGTATTGCAATAACTTTGGTTACACCTCCTGAATTCAGAACAATACAGCGGATCGAAAGGAGTGTAGGCTCATCAATAGAGTTAAAAGTAATTCCTACTTTAAGCGATCTGAGGCATGAAAGAACAAAGAGACTTATCAACGAACTGATCGAATTTTCTCCCGTAAAAGAGGGTATTGAACTGGTTGAAAATTTAGAGAAAGAAATGGATATTAAATCGATCGCCGTTGTTCTTGCTTCAATGCTTCTTGAAGATGAAGGAGAAGATGACGGTCCCGATCAGATAGGGTTTACTAAAAAGAAGATCAAGAAGTTAATAGAAATGGAAAGAAACCGTTTTAAAAGCAGAGATTCTTCAAATTTCAGAAGAAGTAGAGGCAAATTTGAGCATAAAAGAAAAAAACAGGGAAACTACCACCATAAAAACAAGTCCAAACAAAAATAAAAGCTGATGATAGTAGAAATTTCCAAGATCATTTCAAATGGTTGCGGTATCGGCTGGGCGGACGGGAAAACTTTTTTCATCCCTTTTACCATACCGGGTGAAACTGTTGAAATATTGCAGTTCAAAAAAGAAAAAAGTTATCATAAAGTTACCGGCTTTAAAATTATCACCCCTTCAAAATTCAGAAGAAAACCGATTTGCAACTACTATGAAGTTTGCGGCGGCTGCTCAATTCAACACATTGAATATCAAAAACAGCTTGAAATAAAAGAGACTATT
>SLGQ01000238.1 GCA_007136595.1 Candidatus Sumerlaeota bacterium
AAAAACTTGAAGAAAATGGTTTTATAATAAGAAAAAAGTGCCAAACCGACAAAAGGTGTAACAGAGTTTTTTTTACTGAAAAAGGGCGAAGCCTTATCCCTGAAGTTAAGAGAGTGCTTCTGTCATGGGCGGACAAAGTGTTCAAAGGCTTTTCTGTGGAAGAAAGAGAAATTTTAGGCGAGTACCTTGACAGAATGATGAAAAATATAATAGATATGAGGGATAAATGATGAAGATTTTAAAGAAATTTTTACCTTTCCTTATCATTTTAGCAGGGCTTTTTCTCCTTGTTTTTATGACAATGTTAAGACCCAGACCCGAAAAAGAAGAGAGAGAGATTCTCCTTCCTATAGTGAAAACGACTTCGTACTTACCTCAAAACATAAAAATGGATGTCGAGGGATCGGGTGTTGTCCGCTCATCTTTGTCAATAAACCTTGTTTCTCAAGTGGGTGGCACAATTACTGCGGTCTCTGCCAACATGAAAGAGGGAGGCTTTTTCAAAAAAGGTGAAGTGCTTTTCCGAATAGATCGAAGGGAATACGAGCTTAGAGTGCAAAGTGCCAAAGCAGAAGTGAAAAGACAGGAGCTTGCTCTTGCAAAAGAAGAAGCTGAATCTGAACTTGCAAGAAAAGAGTGGGAATCATTCAACAAAAACAGTGATGCGTCCCCATCAGACCTTGTTCTTAGAACTCCACAGCTTGAATCTGCAAGATCGGCTCTTGAGTCGGCGGTTGCATCTTTGAAACTGGCTGAACTTAACCTTGAAAGGACTGTCATTCGTGCCCCTTTTACCGGAAGAGTGACCACCCGCTTTACAGGGAGAGGTCAATTTGTGGGAGCAGGGACAACACTTGCTGCTATCTATAGCCAGGAAGTTATGGAAGTTGTTGTTTCAATTGAAAACAACAGACTACAGTGGCTTGATCTCAACAGCAAAAAACCACCGGTTGCCAAAATTTCGGGATCTTTTTCAGGCAAGGAAAGCGAGTGGACAGGAAAAGTAAAAAGAGTTGCGGCACAGCTTGATGAAAGGAACAGGCTTCCACGGATAATCATTGAAGTTCCAGACCCTTATAAAACAGACAACCCACCTCTTATTCCAAATATGTTCGTTCAGGTAAAAATGGAAGGTGTTGAAATTGAAAACAGTTTTCTGATACCTGAAAAACATATCCACGACAAAAGGCTTTACATTGAAAAAGAAGGTCTGCTTGAAATAAGAAAGGTGGAAATATCAGGATTTATTGGCGGAAACGCTGTCATAACAGGGGGGTTGAAAGAAAATGAGAATGTTGTGGTTTCCCCTTTGAGTAACCCTGTAAACGGAATGAAAGTGATAGGGGAGGAAATCTGATGAGATCTGCAATAGCATGGATGGCTGAAAATCATGTAGCTGCAAATCTCCTTATGATATTTATCATTGTTGCAGGTATCATTTCTGTCGTTAATGTAAAACAGGAAGTATTTCCTGAGCTTCCACTCGATTTTATAACTGTTGAAGTACAGTATAGAGGAGCATCTCCGGCAGATATTGAAGAAACTATCTGCATAAAAATAGAAGAAGCTGTTTCAGGGATCGAGGGAGTTGAAAGAGTTACTTCCGTTGCTTTTGAAGGTATCGGCGTTGTTACGGTCCAGACCGAATTCGGTGCAGACATAAAAGAGGTTCGCGACAAAATTAAAGCGGAAGTTGACAGAATCACCACTTTTCCACGAGATGCGGAAAGACCTGTAATAAAAGAAGGTCTTGTCCGGGTTGAAGTTATCCAGCTTGGAATTTACGGTGATGCCGATGAAAGAACCCTTAAAATAGTCAGCGATGAAATAAGAGAAGATCTGCTCAAGTTCGAAGGGATAACTCAGGTTGATGTCAAAGGTGTTAAAAACTACGAAATTTCAATAGAAGTTTCTGAAGATAAATTGAGAGAACTGGGGCTTACCATATCGGAAATATCAAACAGTATCAAAGCCGGAAGCATTGATATGCCCGGTGGAAAGCTCAACACAGAATCGGGAGAAATTCTTCTTAGAACCAACAATCTTGCAAAAACTGCCGATGCATACAGAGACATTGTACTAAGAAGCACTTTTGACGGAACAACTCTCAAAATCGGAGATATTGCAACAGTTACTGACGGATTTGAACAATCAGACCTTATAACATTTTTTAATTCCAAACCTGCGGCACTTATCAAAGTTTTCAGAGTGGGAGATCAAAAAGCAACAGAAGTTGCTGAAATTGTAAGGAAATATATTGCGGAAAAAGAGCCGGCACTTCCGGATGGAATATCAGTCGCTCCCTGGGATGACAGAACGGTGGTACTTAAAGAGAGAATCCAGCTTCTTATAAAAAATGCTATAATGGGATTCATCCTTGTGTTGATAGCTCTTGCCCTTTTTCTTGATGTAAGACTTGCTTTCTGGGTAGCGGCAGGAATCGTTATTTCGTTCCTGGGTGCTTTTTCAATCATGATATACACCGGAACAAGTATCAATGTAATATCTCTTTTTGCTTTCATTCTGGTGCTTGGTATCGTCGTTGATGATGCCATAGTTGTCGGGGAAAATATATTCAGCGAAAGAGAATCGGGCACTCCTCCGCTTGAAGCATCCAAAAAAGGGAGCATAAGGGTTGCTGTTCCTGTTGTTTTTGCCGTTTTAACAACAGTTGCCGCTTTCGGGCCCCTTCTTTTCCTTGAAGGAGCTATCGGCAGAGTAATGAGCAATGTCCCTGTTGTTGTAATTGCGGTCATTCTTTTCAGTCTTATTGAATCTCTCTTCATACTTCCTGCACACCTTGCTTCCGTAAAAGGGGCAGATCCCTCAGGAGTTTGTGTCTCTTTTCTGTGCAGACTGAGCAAAAATTCAGCAAAAATGCTTGAAAACTTTGTGAAAAACAAATTTGTTCCATTCCTTACAAAAGCTGTCACCAACAGATACATCACAATTTCTTTGAATATTTTTGTCTTTTTCTTTTCTATCGGTCTTATCACAAGCGGAATAATAGGGTTTGATTTTTTCCCCACAATTGAATCTGACAATATGATAGCTCTTATTGAAATGCCGCCGGGGACATCAATAGAACAGACGGAAAAAGTGGTTAAAAGAGCCGAAGAAGCCTCTATAAAACTGTATGAAGAATATGTTGAGAAATATCCTGATCTTGAAG
>SLGQ01000348.1 GCA_007136595.1 Candidatus Sumerlaeota bacterium
CTCAGTTTTGTTCAGAGGGCAGGCGACATAAAAGAGTTGCAGGAAGTGATGAAAAGTTGCGGGAAAGTTCTACCTGTCATTTCAAAGATAGAATCACGAGCCGGGCTTAATAAACTTCCTGAAATAGTTAAAGCAAGTGACGGAATTCTTGTGGCAAGAGGCGATCTTGGAGTTGAACTGCCTGTGTGGGAGTTGCCGCATGCTCAGGCTATGATAATAAAAGAAGCACACAGAGACAAAAAACCGGTAATAGTTGCAACAGAAATGCTTGAATCAATGATATACAACAGTCGTCCCACAAGGGCTGAAGTGAGTGATGTTGCTGCGGCTGTGACTGGAGGAGCTGATGTAGTTATGCTTTCAGGAGAAACCGCTATCGGGAAATTTCCTGCAAAAGCTGTAAAAATTATGGATAACACACTGCTTCATGCTGAAAAAAACCTTAATATACCTCAAAAATCGATAGACCGCTCAAGTTCACATATTCTTGCTGACGGAGTATCCCACAGTGCCGTTGAGCTTTCAAAGATACTCAATGCAAAAGCGATACTAATATACACCCGCTCAGGATTTACAGCAAGGATAGTTTCTTTTTTTGCTCCGAGCGTCCCTATCTATGTTTTTTCAGAAAACGGTCACACTGCAAGACTCTGCAATCTTTACAGAGGAACATTCCCCTTCAAGCTGACAGAACGACCTGAAAACTTTGAATATTTTCTCGGTGAATCATCTGAACTGCTTGTTTCAAAAGGGTTACTTAAAAAAGGTGATAAAGTGGTCGCTGTAAATGTTACAGGAAAAAGGGGCACTTACGATCATTCAAACTCAATCAAAGTTTTTGTGTGTTGAAGGGGTATGGAACTTTTTTTATAGACTTTTAGTCTAACATGTGTTACAGGCTTATAAAAGATTTTTTGTTTATTACTTTGATTGTTGTTGACTTTTTTTGGAGGAGCAAGATGAAAAAATTACTAGTTTTATTTGTAGCAGCAGTTTTTTTTACTACTTTAATTTCATGTAGTGATTCAAAAA
Organism: Candidatus Sumerlaeota bacterium; assembly: GCA_007136595.1. Lineage (GTDB taxonomy): Bacteria > UBP6 > UBA1177 > UBA1177 > UBA1177 > SLGQ01. Next base: position 1,033 of record SLGQ01000348.1, read on the forward strand.
GCGAAGAAGAGGACAATGACTTTTACAGCACACCTGATAACGATCAGACAGGTGGTGAGACTGTAGATGAAGAAGAGCAGTCAAAAGATCCTGATGAAGAAGATGTAATGCCAAAGCCAGATGAAGATGATGTTACTCCGACTCCAGATGAAGATGATGTTACTCCAACTCCAGATGAAGATGAAGAGCTTGATGAAGATGAAATAGGCGATGATGATGAGCTGGATGATAGTGACCACAAACCTGTTCCAGTTGAATGTGAAGAAGGAGAAGTTGCTTTGATAATCAGGCCTTTTTATAAAGATGGTCTGGATGATGTAGAAGGCGGCGGCATAGTAAACAGAGATCCGGCAGGAACAGCTACCACAGATCCGGATGCCACATGCTATAGCAAAGATACTGTTGTTACATTGACTGTAGTGCCTGATACCGGGTTTGACTTTTTTGAATGGAAAGGAAAAAATTCAGGTGATGTAACAGGAGATTTTCCGACTTATTCAGTAACAATGGATTCCTACATAACGCTCAGAGCACAGTTTGAACAGGAATAGAATCCCCTAAATCCCCTTTCACAAGGGGACTTGGATTTGTGGGGGGATTAAGGTGGCGTTATCTTAGCCCACGGTCAAAGGTGGTTGAGGGTGCAACTACTTTTCTCCGAGACTTTTTATGACAAGCACTTTAAGGGGTGCATCTGAATTATTTGCCCAGAAGCGTGGTTTGCCTGGATTGACATGGATCATGTCACCCGGTTTTGCAGTTTCAGTTGTTTCACCGTAAGTGAATGTCCCGATCCCTTCGATCACAAAAAATGCAACTTTACATGGCATATCGTGAGGTTTTAAAGCACTTCCCGGCATTATTTCAAGTTCAAGAACTTCAAGAGCCTCCGATTTCACCTTGTTTGTTTTAAAAATCCCACCCATAAGTTCATCTTTAGCTTCAGCCCCTTTTCTGATGATTTCCATAAAAACCTCCATAAATAAACAAATCAGACTCCATTATCTTAATTCGCCAGAATTGAAAAGTCAAGAGAAAAAACTTTCCTTTTTTTTTTACCTAAAACTTAGTCTTAGCCACATTTATTGAGTATTTTTGAAGATATTTTTTCGTTTTTTATGTCCATCCCGATTAAGATGGACGACTTTGATGGATATTTGATTAATAATTACTTGTTTATCGTTCTTAAACTGGAGGATGTTTTGAAAAAAATAACTTTGATCTTCGCCACCCTTTTATTATTGCTATCATGCTCTCAAAGTGATGTTGCAGAGGATTTAGACAATACTTTAGAGTCTGACAGCTTTATTAATGATTCTGATCAGATTTTTGATGAAAACAGCAAAGATGATTTTCCGGAAGTGCCGGATGATGAGCAGAGGGAAGAGCCTGATAATGAGTCGCATGAAGTTGATGACGAATATTACGATTTCTCTGATGATCCCTCAATTCTTGATGATGATGTTATTGATGATCAAAAGACAGAGTTTGAACTTTATGCTGACTGCGTGTTTGAAAAAGTTAATGAATTCAGGTCACTCAGTGGAGTCGGTACAAGTTATGAAAGAGATAAAAAACTTGATGAAGTGGGAGAATATTATAGCGGATATATGGCGGATAACAATACATTTGCACATTCTGCCGATGGAATGAATTTTGGTGAAAGACTTGATTCTTTTGGTGTTGCATGGGTGAGTGCCGGAGAAAATCTTCAAAAAAATTCTTTTTTTAGCTGGCTGAGTGCCTGTAATGAAACGGTTAACGGTTCAGGAGGATGGTCAAATTCAACTCAGGGTCATAGAGAGGCTATGCTTGGTAAAGATAGAAACGGGAATGATAAAGGATGGACTCATGCCGGTGTCGGTGTCTCAAAAAAAGGTTCCAGCTGGTATGTTGCCATGTATTTTGTAAAGTTTTAAAGATATTAAGACAAAGAGACATTAAGACAAAGAGTCTCAAAGTCCCCCTGTTTCAGGGGGATTAAGGGGGTATAATGATCTGAGACGAATACCCTCAGTCCTTCGACTTTGCTCAGGACAGCTCCCTAAAATAGGGAGCCATTCCTAAAGTCTTTTCCTGCTCACTTCTCACTGTTCACTGTTTCCCGCACACTCTTTGATAATCCAAGAA
>SLGQ01000159.1 GCA_007136595.1 Candidatus Sumerlaeota bacterium
AAAAACTCCTGCTGCTGCATTATAAAGAGAATATGAATTTGATGCGGGATTGACCATCAGGACAAAAATGTTTTCATCGGATATTGACAGACCTGCCGGTTCAAGGTGGGTCGGGACTCCGGTAAAAGTATATGAATCTAACCAGTCTGAAGAGTTTTCAATATATGTGAATTTCAGATATGCCTTGTCATCCCCCGGAACTTTTGAGAGACCATAGAGAAATCCGTGCTTTTCTTCAAGTGCACCGAAAAACTGTTCCATTCGAACAGGAATATTACGGATGTTGTCTTTCCACGAACCTGCCCACTTAAACACAAAATCGTCACTTTCCCACGGGTAGAAAATCAGTTCCTTTAAAAGCAACTCCCTCAACCAGTCATCGAAATACTGCATTCTTTCAACTTCTGGAATAGAAAGAGGAATCCATTTATAGTATCCGACCGCTCTGTCATGATACCTTGCACTCCTTGTATATTTTTCCTGATTATAAAAGTGACTGCTGTTAATATTTTGACTAAATGGCGGAAAAGGATCATTCATAATATAGCCATCTTCAACTCCCTTAACCCCGATAGACAAAGTATATTTGAAATGGCTGATATAATGCCCCTCAGGAACAGAAACGCCACTCTCTTCGGGATAGAGTTCACTAAAATAATCATGCCCGAAATCATCGTAAAAATCGCTTCTCCAGTTCCAATATATACTTGAATAACTTTCAGTATTTGCAGAAGGAAAATCCCGCTCAGGACAAACACGGAAAAATTCTCCGGGAGGCAAAAATATTGTACTTTCCATATTCATCATTAATTGCTGGCTTCCACTTAACATGAAACAGGAAGGATTTGTCTGCCAGTCAAGTTCCTTCCATGCGGGCACTCCGGCTTCTATTGGTTTAGGCTCAGAACCGTGACTGAATCCGTAATCTGCCACTTTGTGTGAATGATTCATATATGTTGCCGATTTTTCCGTACGGGTACATTTTCCGTCTTCCCCCCAAAAAGAACCCTGATCTGTTGGCAAACTGCAATATCTGATTGTCTGCTTTCTGGCGTCAAAAACATCTTCCCCACCTGCAAACATTTTCATATCAATCTGAAGATATTCATTTCGCAGCAAAGGATCTGAACCCTTGCTGACAAAAGATCTGTCAAAAAGCACTTTAGAATATCTTGTGTCCGGATCGCATGCGTCACCTTTACCGCTTAAATTATGGTCAGGCTGCCAGTAAAACCCACTTCCTGCTTGAACTATGTTGTCCTTTGTATTTTCGTGATAGAAAGCTCCCACATTTGTTGTCTGTCCAGGGGAACCAAGCCCGAAAATAATCTCTCCGCGAGCCCAGACATAAGGATTAGGATCATTTGGACAGTTATCATAAGCATTCGGAACACCATCACCATCGTCATCATTACAAAAATCAATGTTTTCTTCAGAAGGGTCATCGGGGCAATAATCACAAGAATCCGGGAATTCATCACCATCTCTATTTTGATTGTTTTCCCAGGTAACTGAATCAATAATTTTTCCTGTCTGAGAAAAAAGCACTTTCATCTCAACTTTGTACCCAACCAACCATTCTTCTCCAGCAAAAGGCCATTGGAGTGTATTTTCCCCGGAGCAATTTTCTTCTTTTTTTAAAGTATTGTTAACATACCAACGACATTTTAAACCGCTCGTATTGTCAGAAAGTTCTGCTTTAAAATCGGTCTTTTTGCAATATTCTTTTGTTCTTCTGAAATTTGGTTTTGTTGAAAATATAAAATTCCCGTTTTTAAAAGACCTGCATCTGTTTTTACCGCTGACTTTGCATCTTCTGCAAGTTGCAATTTGAATACTTTCCAATCTATCTCTAAGAGCATTTTTAATCACTCTGGAGGGACACATATTGGCTGCAGCTGCAATATAAAGTTTTCCGCAGTTTGGATGATAATAATTAATAGTTTCATAACTTATGGCATAATAATTTTCATCTTCCGCTTCTTCATAACTTTTCATTATATCCCAGCAGGTTACTTTATCGTCCTCGACACAGTCCCTGTCTTTAAAATCCCAGCCAGTGTAGCCTATTGATATGAAACTGTTATTCGAATTGTCGCAACCAGTTTCAGGCTTAGAGGAGTAAGTCAGGGGATCATCTGAATTATTTCCGAAAGAATACTCAACAATATCTACCATTGGATTGTCAGGGTTTTCTACTTTTCTCCAGAACCCGCCTATAAAATCGCTTTCATAATAATAGAAATAATCTGAGTTTTTAATATTCTGAAACGATTCTGTTATACCGTTGGCGTTTTTTTCATACTCTTCTCCGATGGGATCGTTTTTTGAAATAATTCTCCCCATTAAAAAAGGTTTTACAAAATCATTGCTTTTGGGTGTCAACCAGTCAAAAAATCTTAGCGTATTCCCAAACTTGTCAAACTGAAGTGCTTTCTTAAAAGTAGCCCAGTCCACATAGGTTTCAGTGGAATTATCTATTATATGGACCGTTTCTATATTTATTTCACTGTCACTGAAAAAATTTCCTGTAATATCAACACCTCTTATTAAAACATAATGCAGGGTGCCGAGATCAGCTAAGTTTCCACAACCTCCGTCATAAGTGCATTTTGTGAGTAAAACAGGAACAGGATATCCTCTTAAAATCTGTTCAACAACATAATACTGATATGTCTTTTCGCCACCGTTAACCCAATCATATTCATTCTGCCCACTTGAATAATCCCTGAAATCTCCACTATTATAGTCAACTGAACTCGCCCAGAATCCGTATGCCGGAAACTGAAAATTATGTGAAAATCCGCTTATTTCTCCGAAAGCTTCTCTCATTGAACTTGCAAATTTTGCCGGCAAAGTTCCTATTCCCCCCGTACCCATCATATTTCCCAGCTCAGCTTGAGAAAAGAAGTTTTGTCCGGTAAGATAAAGGATAGCGTTTGATGCGGTTTTGGGACCACATCCGTTAGTTATCATATTGTCATTATTAATTGGAAAACTAGATAATGTACTGTCTTCATAAAGCATGACTGAAGTGTCACTGAGTTCAACATATCTTTTTACTCCGGGAGAAGGCTCAATAGAGTATGCAACTGAAATCGCATTTGCCTCTAAAAACATAAAAGATAATAAAATAACAACT
>SLGQ01000299.1 GCA_007136595.1 Candidatus Sumerlaeota bacterium
AAACCGGAAACTTCAAAAAAACCTCTCTGGCAAACGATTTTGTTCTTCAGAATAATAACCTGTAAAACAAAGATAGTCAACAGCTCAAAACCATATTAATATATTTTATCTTGACTTATCAATTACCTTTTATATCTTCTTTTTGAGCTTTTTTGCATTAGGAGAAATTGCGGTGTCAGAAGTTCCTGCAAAAAATTCAAATATCATTAAATCCGATGAAAGCTACAGAGGCTTGCTTAATGAGCTTCGAAGTATTCTAGAGAAGGGTCAAAACAGGGCATATAAAGCTGTTGATAACATCAAAGTGCAAACTTACTGGCAGATCGGAGAAAGAATCGTCAGAGAAGAGATCAAAAATAAGGATAGAGCCGATTACGGGAAAAATTTAATAGATAATTTAGCAGAAGACATAGGTTTTAAAAGGCAAAGATTATATGAAATTGTTAAGTTTTACAGGTGCTATGAAATTGTCCGTACAGTGTCAGGACAATTAAGCTGGAATCATTATATAGAATTAATAAAACTCAAGAATGATAACAAAAGAGCTTTTTTTCAAAAAAAAGCCATTGAGATGAGCTGGAGTGTAAGGGAGCTTAGGAGTCAAATAAAAAATGATGTTTCTGACAGCATTATCAATGAAAGTTTAAAACCTTTAACAGTGCAGTATGCTCTTGGCGGACTGGAAGAAAAGATTTTCATTGCAACATACAAATCTAAACTGCCAAGTATCGAGCAATTGAAAAAAGCTGTCAGAAATGCAGGAAAGTAAACTCATCTTAAGTTTCCCCATTTTTTGCAGTTTCAATTCTTTGTCAACTTGACTTATCCTTAACTATACATTATAATAATCATTGTTTGATAATTACTTGCTCGGATTTTGCGATGGTTTTTATATTTGAATTGTTTGCGGGGTACAAGTTATGAAGAAAATGACCTTTTTTATTGTTTTTTGTTTGGCGTTTATTGTTTTAAGCTGTAATAACAATAAGCTGGAAGAGGGAACAGAAATTAATGACAACATACTTGAAAATACAGATGACGATCTTGTGGAAACTTCCTGTGCCGAAGAATGGAATGAAATGGAGATGCTAAGCAATCCCGATGAGTTTTATGGTTTTGAAATTGTTTCTTCAAAAACAAAATGGGATTGGAAAACATCAGGCGACCTGGAGCTTATCAAAATATCAGGCAACGATGATTTTTCTCCGCTATCTACACTTAGCGTTGACAGTTACGGCAACATTTTATATGCCGGCTCGATGAACAATGAAGACTGTAACGACTGTCCTCATGAATTTGCACAAATTTATAAACCGGATGGCAATTTGATAAAATATGGGATCAAAGGGATAGAAAAACCTTTTATCAGAGATGCCTGGTTTGATGTTGAGTCTGATACCCTTTTTGTACTTATGGAGTTTTTTGATTACATTGACAAACAGGAGGGTTCAATTTCGAAAAGACATTACTTGATAGTTGCTGTTGACAGAGAAGGCGTTAATGATATAAAAGCATGGAAATCTTTAGAAAACTCAAGCTTTGGAAGTTGCCGCAAATTAATAAAATTTGACAACAAAATTTTTGTTTATTGTTTTCTGTTGCTTACAAACATTGAAAATGGCAGCGATTTAACAACAGTAAGTGTCGTTTCAATAGAAGATAACGAAGCTGTTTTTCTTTCTGATAAAACAACCGGTTCACACTTCAAGTTTTTCAAAAAGGATAATATGCTGAACTATATAAAATTTTTATCTTACGAACATGAAGAAAAAAAGCATTATATAAAATCAGAAATTGATCCATTGACTAAATGTATAGCCGAGGAACCTTTTTTCTGGACAACTGACCTAGGATCTTTCAGAGGGATGCATTATGGACAATTAAACAATTATTTTTTCTCATTTTTTACTGGCGACCCTGCTGAGCAGATTGAAAACGAGTATGGAATTGACTGGTTTCCAAGTTATATAAGCGGATTAAAAATTCAAAGACAAAATGAACAGGGCTATTTCGTTGAAATTGGAATAAGTGAACGAATCAATCATAAAGGGCAGCGGACAATGCTTATCACAGACTCTGTCACAGAAGTTGAAACAAACTTTTTTATTCTAACTTATGCAACAGGAGATTTTGATCAAAGTGGAGATCCAACAAAAGAAGAGCTTGTAATACTTCAGGAAAATGACTACTACGACACTTTCAATTCTTACATCATTGCTTTTGATGAAGATTTAAAGAGCTATGTTAAACCCATCAACACGGGGATCAACAATTCCAAAGCGTTAACTATCCGTGAAGTTGGCGAATATTTTTATATTTCCGGCATAATTCCTGCTAAAGAAAGCTCAGAAAACAATCAAAGAGATCATTTCGTCACAAGAATTGAGCAAGCATCAGTCATAAAAGAAGAAAATAAAACCACAGCAAAAACGGTCAGATTAATAAAACTGGACTGAATTCTTATTTCACACGATCATTCTAGGAATATGGGGAGCAATTCTTGATACTGTTTCATAGTTAATGGTGCCTGTAAGTGCTGCAAGGTTTTCTGCCCGGATTATCTCTTCTCCCTGTTCTCCTATCAAAACCACTTCATCTTCGAGCTTTGCTTCCGGGATATCGGTTATATCAACCATCGTAAGATTCATTGCTACTCTTCCGAGTACCGGAGCTCTTTTACCGTGGATCAGCACATATCCCTGATTTGAAAGTTTTCTGTCGTATCCGTCGCTATATCCTATCGGCAGAACACCTATCAAAGTATCCCTTGTAACTTGTCTTGTGCATCCGTAACTGACAAACTCACCTTTTTTTGCAGGTTTTATCTGGGCTATTTTTGTTTTCCATGACAAAACCGGCGAAAGGATGTGTTCTCTGCCATGACCATGCTCTGAAATATAAGTGAGATAAGTTTCTTTTGACGACCAGAGTCCGTACTGAGATATTCCAAGCCTTATCATATCGTAATGGGTTCGGGGAAAAATTGCCGCAGCGGCACTTGAAGCAAAATGCACTTTAAACCCCTTGAAACCTTTGCTTTTTATAAGGTTCAAAGACTTTTCAAAAGAGTCTATCTGTTTTTGAGCATAACTGTGATCTGTGGTGTCTTCAATATTGGCAAAATGGCTGTAAACTCCTTTCAATTCAACATCCGTAGTTTCTTTCAAACGATCAAGAAAATCGTCAAGCTCTCTTTCCTTTATCCCCTGTCTGTTTGTCCCTGTTTCAATTTTCAAATGAATTTTAGCCTGTTTACCCTGTTTAAAAGCTTCTTTTTGAAATTCTTTTAAATTTTCTCTGTTATAACAAACACATTCAAAATCTTTTTCCACAACAGTTTTTATCCGGCTCAACATCACAGGACCAAGAATGAAAATGGTTTGACTAAAATCATTATCAGACAAGATCAAAGCTTCTTCAAGACTGTTAACACAAAAAGTTTTCACCTCTTTTTCATTAGCCATTTTAGCGATTTCAAGGATACCATGCCCATAACCGTTTGCTTTTATTACAACTGACAGTTCTGTTCCCGGAACCATTTTTGATCTGAAAAAATCTATGTTTTTAAAGTAAGCACTTTGTGAAATCTCTATCCAGCTTGTGAAGTTATTTGTATCCATAGTTCTTAAACCCTCGGAAAACCTTTGAACATCCTTAGATGCTCAAGTAAAACTGTCTGTTTTTCACGAAATCTCTCTATCCTTGCATAAGCATTATGTGTATGAATGCTTTCAAGGTGGAGCGTTTCAGTCATAAACCACTCGATATTATCCATTTTTTCAAATATTTCTGCAACATTTCTCACAATATCTTCAGCAAAAACAGGTTTTGAGTAAGCGGCTTCAGTAACAAACTTTTCATCATTTCTCTTTAAAAGGGGGTAAACTTCGCAACTTGCACATTTCTGGATCGCTTCAACCACATCCTCTATCCAAATAAAATCAGAAAATTTAAGATAAATTGTCAGATAACTTCTCTGGTTATGTGCTCCGTATTCACTTATCTCTTTAGAACATGGACATAAGGAAGTTACCGGAACTCTCACACCGAGAATAAAGTTGTATCCGTCAGTATGATCGGAAAAACCGCTGAAAAGAACAGAAACCGGAAAAAGAGACTTCAATTTGGAAACAGGTGAAATTTTTTCAATGAAATAAGGGAACCTCATTGCCATCATAGCTTGGGGAGATGCCAATTTTTTTCTAATGTCCGATAAAATAACGGGCATATTTGCCATTGTTATCTCACCCCGCACACTGTTAAGAATTTCGATCATTCTTGACATGTGGGTTCCTTTGAATTCGGGAAGTAACTGGACAGTCATATCAATTTTTGCGACAGTCTGCTGAAGTCCCGCTGTTTTATCTTTTACAGTTACAGGATATTCAACATCCCATATACCTACCTGATCTACACTGATATTTCTTTTATCTGAAAAATTTTGTACATCAATCATTACCACTCCCCAAAAATGCAAAATAACTGAGCTCTTCACCATCTTTTTTTATCAGAAACAGTGTTTCTCCACAATATTTAAGAGAAGTTAAACCTTGACTGAAACTGATACCGCTTTTTGAGATGTCACTTCCATTTCTGAAATAACCGTACTCTTTGTCACTTAACTCAAAAGACGGGTATTCTTTCAGGAAATCATCAATGGTCATCACACCTTTCTCTTCAATTATTCCGGGATTTTCTTTGACTTCATCAATTGTTACAGAGTTTTTTATACTGAATTCACCCACCTTTTCTCTTACAAGTTCCGTCATAACAGCTCCAAAACCTGTTTCTATCCCAATATCATTTACAAGAGATCTTATATAAGTCCCTTTTGAACAAGTTACTTTGAAAGCAAGTGTATTTGAGGAGACGACAGAGATATCAAGATCCCGGATCGTCACTTTTCTTGGTTTCAAATCAACAGATTCACCTTTTCTTGCCAGTTCATAAGCCCTTTGACCGTTAACCTTCAAAGCACTGTATACCGGCGGTTTCTGTTCCAATTCACCTGTAAATTTTTTTTTGAGCCCATCAAAGTCTATTTCTGCAATGTTGACAGTAACGCCTGAGCTTTTCACAACAGTTTCAGTATCATAACTTGGACTGGTAAAACCGAGATCCATTTTCCCGCTGTAAACTTTATCAAGATCGGTAACCATTCTTATCAGTTTAGTTGCTTTGTTAACTGCAACAACAAGAACACCTTCCGCTATCGGATCAAGTGTTCCGCAAAAACCACATTTCTTTATTTTAAGAAGTGATTTCAGCCTGTTTAAAGAAGAAGCGGAAGAATATCCTTTCTTTTTGTTAAGTGTTATAAAACAGGTTTTGTTACTTTGAAACACTGTTTACAATTTCCTCAACTTTTTTGAGGGCTTCATCATAAGAACCCTTAAAAATAAAACCGGCGGCATTTTTGTGTCCACCGCCACCGAAACCGGAAGCTACAACATGGCAGTTTATTCCATCCCGGCTTCTCATGCTCACTTTCCAGCAGTTATTGTCAAGTTCCCGGAATCTCATTGCCAGCTTTACACCCTCAATACTCCTTGCATAGTTAACGAATGAATCAACATGGTCAGCTGTCAAGCTGTATCTTTCAAGCTGATCATTGGTAATTTTTATTACTGCCGCCTGGCCATCTGCAATTATTTTCATGTCTGAAAGAACTTCGGCAAGCATTTTCATCTGATTAGCAGGAACTTTTTCATATATTTCAGATGCAATTTTCCATGGACTGACTTTATCAATAAGTTTGGACATTATCTCAAAAGATTCTTTGTTGGTACTTCCGTATCTCAAACCTCCTGTGTCGCTTATGATCCCTGTATATATCGCTTCTGCAGCTTCCTCACAAATATCAAGTTTCCTCTCATCCGCCCATCTGAATATTAATGCAGCGGTAGCACAGGCACTTTCATCGGCAAAAATGACATCATAAAATGATTTTACGGAATCGGTAAGAACATGATGGTCAAAAAGTACCACCTCTCTGCCACTTTTTGATATCTTTTTCCGGAGCTTATCGTCAATACGGTCAACAGAACCGGCATCAACGATAATAAAAAGGTCCGGATCTTTTTCGGGAATATCAAAGACAACTTTATCTGAACCTTTAAGGAACAGATAGTTGTAAGGCAACGGATCTCCACTGTAAACCGTAACTTTTTTTCCAAGTCCTGTAAGCAGATAGTAGAGTGCAAGACAACTGGCTAAGGAGTCTCCATCAGGGTTTTTATGACCTGAAACAATAATTTCGGAACTTTTATCTATCATAGCATTAATGGGAGCTAAAAGAAATTCACTCGTTCTCATTTTTATCCTGTTCGCTCCTATGTTCATCAAGGATCCTTTGCACTCTCATTATTTCTTCAGCCGTTTTATCATAAATGAACTTGATCTCCGGAGCAAATTTGATATGTTTCAAATGTCGTGCAAGTTTGTGGCGGATCTGTTTCTGTTCATTTTCAAGCTGCGACTGAATAACTGAAACTGCTTTATTTCCGAAAAAAGTGTAGAAGATTTGTGCCTGTCTTAAATCCTGAGTGACTTTGACACGCTGGATGGTTATCATTGAAATATCCGTGCCACCGTATTCACTTATCATTAAACTGCCAAGAAAACGGTGTATAGCCTGTGAAACTCTGTTTTTCCTTATATCTCCAGCCATTATCAGACAACCTCGTCCTTGATCTCTTTGTTGACATAACACTCAATTATATCACCAACTTTTATATCATTGAAGTTTTCAATACTGGCACCGCATTCGTATCCGTTCCTGACCTCTTTGACATCATCTTTGAACCGCTTTAAGTTAGCTATCTTACTTTCATAAATCACAACATTATTCCGCACTACTTTTGCTGTACTCTTCTTAATTATTTTTCCTTCAACCACCATACAGCCTGCAATAGTTCCAATTTTACCCACTTTAAAAACATCTCTCACTTCAAGTTTTCCGATGAACTCTTCCTGTATTATCGGTGCAAGCATTCCTGTCATTGCAGCTTTTACGGAGTCTATAAGTTCATAAATGATCGAGAAGATCCTTATATCAACTTGTTCAGCCGCTGCGATCAGCTTAGCTTTATTGTCAATTCTGACATTAAATCCGACAATGATCGCATTTGAAGCACTTGCAAGAAGAACATCGTTTTCAGTAATACCTCCAACTCCGCTATGGAGCACTTTGAGGTTCATTTTTTTGTGTTCAATTTTGTTCAAAGATGAAATAATAGCTTCAACAGAACCGTCAACATCAGCTTTTACAACAATGTTTACATCCTGAATATCACCCGCTTCCATTTTTGTAAAGAGGTTTTCAAGCGACATTTTGCTGTCTCTTTCAAATTTTCTCTCCTTGATCTTGTTGCACCTTAGATCGACAAGTCCTTTCGCTTTTTTCTCATCTTTGAAAACATGCAGTTTTTCTCCTGCCGGTGGAACTGAATCAAGTCCTGTAATTTCAACTGCCATTGAAGGTCCTGCTTCTTTTACTTTGGCTCTGGTCCAGTCTATCATGCTTCTGACAAATCCCATGGATGTTCCGGAAACAACAACATCGCCTATCTTTAAAGTTCCGTTTTTAACAAGAACCGTTGCAACGGGTCCTCTGCCGGGATCCATTTTTGATTCAATTACAATACCTTCTGCCTGACAAGTTGGATCCGCTTTCAGATCCATCATTTCAACCTGAAGAAGAACCGCTTCAAGAAGTCCGTCTATATTGATCTTTTCTTTTGCTGAAATTTCCACGAACAAATGTTCACCGCCAAGTTCTTCTGCTATTATCTCATATTTTAAAAGTTCATTTTTTACTTTCTGAGGATTGGCATCCGGCTTATCAATTTTATTGATAGCCACTATTATGGGAACTTCGGCAGCTTTTGCATGGTTGATAGCTTCAACTGTCTGAGGCATAACACCGTCATCAGCGGCAACAATAAGAATTACCACATCAGTAGCTGACGCACCTCTGCTCCTCATTGCAGTAAAAGCTTCGTGTCCCGGAGTATCAAGAAATGTAATTTTACTTTCACCCACTTCTATAGAGTAAGCTCCGATGTGCTGAGTGATACCGCCCGCTTCTTTATCAACAACATTTGTATCCCGAATAGAGTCAAGAAGTTTTGTTTTTCCGTGATCGACATGTCCCATTACAGTAACGACCGGAGGTCTTGAAACAAGATCCTGATCTTTTATTTCGGTTACTTCGATATATGTTTCTTCACTTAAAGCAATGTTTTCCGCTTGAAACCCGAACTCCTCAACAAGCAATGAAGCTGTATCATAAGGTATCCTGTCATTGATCCCTACAAGTTCTCCCATTGACATAAGTTTTGATATCAACTGTGCCGATTTTATTCCCATCATTTTTGCAAGTTCAGAAACAATTACTGTATCTTCCAACTTACAAATTTTCTTTATGGCTTTTGTAGGATTAGGCGGAGCAACAGGTTCCTTCTTTTTCTTTTTCATCAACTTTTTATTTCTTCTGGCTAAATCTCTGCTTGCAGAACTTTCGTCTATCAGAGTTGATATATCTCCCCCTTTAATTTTTCCCTTCAATCTGGTTGATGGACCACCGGCTGGCTCATCTCTTCTTTTTCTGGGACCTTTTGCTCTTTCAGGAAACCCGGTTTGAACAGTGGAAGATTCACCTTCAGGAATTACAACTTTCTTTTTCTTTCTATGCCTTCCTTTTTCGGCATCATCATCATCATCCTTGCTTTCCTGATTCTTTTTCCGCAGATCCCTTTCTTTTGTCTGTTCTTTATCTTCATCTTTGACAACATCTTCGGGTTGCTCTTTGTTTTCAAGTTCCGCCAGCCTTCTTGCTTCTTCTTCTACGCTTAATTTCACAGGTTCGGGAACCGGTTCCGCTTTAGAATCAGTGGTTTCTTCGGCACTTTTTTCAGTTTCCTCTGAAACCTGATCTTTTGTCTCCTGATCTTCCGGCTTTAAATCGGCATCTTTTGCCTCCGCACTGGACTCAACCTGCGATAGTGCCGGTTTGTCGCTATCACCATTAATCAACTCGGCATCTTTCAATGAGTCAAAAGGTTTTGTTTCTGCAAGCTTTTCTCTTTCATCTTCGGGGATGAAACTTCTTTGTCTTTTACCTCTTCTGATTATCGTTGTTGCAGCTTTGCTATCTTCTTCTTCAACAGGTTTTTCCGGCGCTGCTTCTTTTTTTCTCACTAGAACTGTTTTTGCTGCCGGAACATCCGCTGCTTTTCCGGATGAAAACTTTTCTCTTATTCTCTTTTCTTCGTCTGAATTAACTGAAGAAGAGTGAACCTTTTTTCCGGAACCGATCTCTTTCAGAAAGGATATTATTTCTTTGTTTTCAACACCCAATTCTTTTGCAAGTTCACTAATACGCATCAATATCTCCCGATCTCAAATTATTTATCACATCTATATAGAATCTGGACTTTTCAGCCATCTCTGATCCTTTGAAAGCTACCACTCCAAGAGGTCTTCCATCAATTATGCTTCCCATTTCATCTTTTGTCAGCTTCGTCTTGACCAACCTTTCTCCAAAGATGTTTATCATATTTTTCAAGGTTCTTTGAGCAACATCCGAAGCGGTAAAACAGACTTTAAAAACATCCTGCTTCCGGGCACACTCTTCTATAAGGTTCTGTCCCTTCACCAAAACACCGCTTTTTATCCCCAGATAAAAGAAATGTTTAACAGATGTAAAAGATTGATTCTCAATATGTTTCAACACTTCATCTTTGCTTATATGATGATGGATCTTTTTCAACAAGAGTTTTGCCGCAAGTTTAGGACTGTCATAAAACCCTTCAACACAAAACTTTGAATGATGGGTGTATATGGAACGACCGGGAAATTTCTGTGTCCAGTCGGGATGAATTTTTTCTTTAAAAACAACCCATCTCAACAACTTATCCTTAGACTCTTTTTTTCCGCAAGTCACACAAGTCCTTTCTTTAATGTTTTTCATTTACCTTCTTCTTTTTCTTCCTTTTTGTCCTTTTTGTCCTTTTCTGTTCCGGGATCGCTTTCCCCTTCAACAGCATCCTCATCTCCATCTTCTTCTATTCTACTGAAATCAAAGAAAGAATCTGCATCAAGTCTTGCATCGCTTGATCTTGTTCTTCCTTCAAGTTCATCAATATGCATCTGGAGACTGTATCTTATCTGCCTTGCTCTTCTCAAACTTAACTCAGCATTTTTTGAAAATGATTCAGTATCAGGCTCGCTCTGAATATCTGCAAGTGTATGATATCCTTTTTCACCTATGTATTCAGCCAGTTCTTCGTTTATGCAACTTAAAGTGGTTGTGGGAACATTAAGTTTTTCTTCAAGTTCATTGTCAATGTCTATTACACCCATTCCTTTTTCAAGCATGTTGGCAGCCTGATCAATTATTGCTTTGGCTTTGTTTTTTGAAATATCGGGAAGTTCGGCAAGAACTTCAGGTTCAACTGCTGTCAAATCCTCAAGAGTGGTGTAACCCAGTCTAATAAGAGAATCTGCAATTGATTCATCTATTCCGTCAATGAAAAGCAATCTTCTTTTTGCCTCTTCAAGCATCATCTGCATCTGACTTTCACTCTGAATATCAATATTCCAGCCGGTAAGCTGACTTGCAAGACGGACATTTTCTCCGCCTCTTCCAATAGCCACAGAAAGTTGATCATCAGGGACTATAACATCCATACTATGTTCATCTTCATCAATTATTATCTGAGAAACTTCAACCGGAGAAAGTGTGTTGCAAATATACTTTACAGAATCTTCGTCCCATGGAACGATGTCAATTTTTTCTCCGCTTAATTCATGGACAACATTCTGAATTCTCGACCCTTTCATTCCGACACAGGCTCCCACAGGATCAACATCGGAATCTATCGATCTTACACTGATCTTTGAACGATGTCCGGGATCTCTGGCAACACCTTCAATTTTAACTATTCCTTCAGCTATTTCAGGAACTTCAAGTTCAAAAAGCTTAATAAGGAACATTGTATTTACTCTGCTTAAAAGTATGTTGCAACCTTGCGGAGTTTTTACAACCTCGGTTATGAAAGCCTTTATTCTGTCATTTATTCTGAACCTGTCTGAAGGTATGAGCTGGTTATAGGGGAGATATGCTTCAGTTTTACCGATATCAACTATAGCTCCTCCTTTTTCAAATCTCCTTACTGCGCCGGTGATTATTTCCTGGTGTCTGTCCTTGAATTCATTATAGACTATATCTCCTTCCAGAACTTTGATTTTCTGAATAATTATCTGTTTTGCTACCTGAGCGGCTATCCTGCCAAGCTCATCTGCTTCCATTTTAAGACCGAGGGTATCTCCAAGAATTGCTTGCGGATTGAGCTTTCTGGCATCCTCAAGAGAAATATCAAGTTGAGGATCTTCAACTTCTTCAACAACTTCCCTGAAATAAAATGCCTGGAGTTCTCCTGTTTCGTCATCATACATAATATCAATATCGGCATCCGCACCGAGCTTTTTCTGAACAGCCCTGTAAAGAGCTTCCTTAAGAGCATCGATTATGAACTCTCTTTTAATACCTTTCATTTTAACCAGTTGGTCAATCAACTCTTTCAGATTAAAATCCATC
This sequence comes from Candidatus Sumerlaeota bacterium, assembly GCA_007136595.1. Taxonomy (GTDB): domain Bacteria; phylum UBP6; class UBA1177; order UBA1177; family UBA1177; genus SLGQ01. The sequence goes on from SLGQ01000299.1 coordinate 11,603, forward strand.
ACTTTTCTCCTTTCCAAATTTCATTTATTTTTTTAACGAATCCTTTTGCAATAGTTATCTCTTTACCGTCCGATTCTGTTTCAACGGTAAACTCTTCTTTTTCGTCTGAAACCGATTTTAAGATCCCGGTTATCCTTTTCCTGCCGTCAACAGTTTCAGAAAGTTTTATTTTTAATGTTTTGCCGATAAAATTATGCATATCTTCCCATCTTCTGACAGGTCTGTCAACTCCCGGCGAACTCACTTCAAGATAATATCTGAAAGGGAAATAATCTTGTGTATCAAGAAAATCTGAAACAACCGGGCTGAACTTCGCACAATCCTCAACTGCTATTTTTTTGTTTTCATCAAGAGAATCAAGATATATTCTGAACACTCCGTTATTACCTGCAGGTATATCCATCTCTATTATTCTCAAACCCATTTTATTCGCAACCGGTTCAAGTTTTTTAAATATCTCCCTCGCTCTG
>SLGQ01000222.1 GCA_007136595.1 Candidatus Sumerlaeota bacterium
GGTTTTTGCTCCCGATAATCTGCAGATGGAAAAACTTAGTGATAATTGTGATGGATGTCTCAATGACACATCGGGAATGTATAGTGTTTTTGGTGATGCAGGCACTCTTCTTTCATCTTCTGAGCTGGATGGTTCTCCAGATGCAGTATGGGTCGTAGATTTTAGTTCGGCTGCTATTTCCAGTAAAGACAAAAGTTGGGAAGAGGGCGGTGTAAGATGCCTGAAAGAAAAGGAAAAGAAGGTTTTTTCTGCCAGTTGTTCAGAAAAATATCTTTCAGACAAGAGTTCGATGTCTGGTATATATCTGTTGTTTTCAAGGGAAACAGGAGAGCAGTTTGAAGCCTATTGTGATATGGCGACCGATGGCGGAGGTTGGACACTAGTTGCTGTTTCAGCTCAAAACGGCAATGAGTGGAGATGGTACGATAGAGCATTTTTTACTACTGACCGCACAACTTTTGGAGATCTTGATGATATGCAATTCGTTGATAATACATTCAGCACAAATTACAAAAATATTGGATTGCACGATATTCCTGTAAAAGATGTAATGGTAAGATGGGCATCAACACTTGATTCAAAATGGGCAAGCTATCACAGTGTATCTAACGGTATGAACAGCTTAAGCGGCATTATTGAAGCAACAACTGTTTCTGCCTGTGCGGCACATAACTCTGGATATCCTAAAACTGCCGGAAATGACTTTGGTCAGCTTCATTCCGGAACTACAGGTAGATACTGCGGAGAAAGATTGTACTTTAATCTAAAGGATATAGATGGAGATAGCTCAAGGTGCGGATTAGGTGTCAGTAGTCATTCGACATATGGACCTTCTTTCAACTATAGAAATAATGACGGTAACTGTACTGATGGATTAAACAATCCATTTGATGAACCAAGTTATACAGGTTTTGGGCCATGTAACTCTTCGCCAACTACTCAAATGGGTGCAACACGAAATTCAACAGCATGGACAGGGTTAGGGCTTTCCGGATCAGGAGAACGAAGAACTATGAAACTTTTTGTCAGGTAGGGGATTTATGTTAAAAAAGCAGTTTTGTATTTTGCAAACAAGGAGGTTTTAAAATGAAAAAGCTTTTGTTGGCAGTTTTTTTTGTGACAGCTCTTATTTTATGGGGTTGTGATGACGGAGTAAAAACTCTAGGTGATGGAGAAGGAGTCATTCTCATTGAAGAGAGGTCGCTCACTGAAGAAGAGATCGAAGAAGAATGCCCAAATGGTGGAGTAAAGATAGTCACCGGTTTTGACAAGAACGGGAATGGTGTTCTTGACGAAGATGAAATTTATGACACTTACTTCGTTTGCCATGGCGAAGATGGAAAAGATGGCATTGATGGTGTTGACGGTAAAGATGGAGACAAAGGAGAAAAAGGGGACAAAGGGGATCCTGGAGAAAAAGGAGAAGCCGGTGAAGCCGGAGAAGCAGGTGAAAAAGGAGAAGATGGAACAAGCACTCTCACAAAAGTTGTTCCGATAGAAAAAAGTGACGAAGGTCATGAGTGTGAAAACGGCGGGTATTGGGTTATTACCTGTGAAAATGATGGTGATGGGGAGTGTGTGGAAGACACTGAAACAATTGAAGCCGTATGTCATGGAGTTGAAGGTGAGAAGGGAGAAAAAGGTGAAAAGGGAGATGAAGGGACCCCTGGATCAGACGGAGTTTGCGCAGGCAATGTATTCCCTGAAATAAACATCACTTTTGATGATAACAATGGGAACCCCTATTTTCTGGGTATAAGTTATGATCTCAAAATAGAAGTTGCTGGAGAAAAAGATATCAATGTAAAATTTGTAGGATCCGGCTTGAGTTTTGAAGGGGAGCTTCCTGATTTTAAAGTTACTCCCCAAATGTATGGTGGACCTTATAATTTTGCTGTCATTCTTTCAGATGGTTGTGAAATAGTTTTGGAAAGCATAGAAATTTCTAAAGTAATAGATCCTTATTATTTCGTTAAATTCGATGCATCAGCTTATTCCTGGACGAGATTTCCACAGATGCCGGGGGTCTTTGCAGCTGTCAGCGACTGGACTATAATTGAAAAAGTGATGATTCCTGAAGACAGTTCAGGCGCTTATGGATGGCACTTTTTTAGAGGGTCTGCATGGCAGGACAAAGAAGGAGATGTCGCTCTTTCAATAAAACCGGAAACCAGCGATGGAGCAGAAGACGGAGATTTGCATGCTTGGTTGAGAAAAGGAGGCTGGGTCAACACCAGAAATGACAATCTCTCAATTAAAAAAGGTGTCTGGTACACAGTTGCTTATATGTTTGACAGTACAGCTCAAAAAACGATGCTTTACCTGGATGGTGTAAAAGTGGCAGAAACGGCAGTTTCTTTTTCAGCAATAAATGATGCTGCGAATACCAATGTTCTTACTTTTGGCGGACAATACTGTACAGGCTCAGGAAGTTGTAATAATGATCTTTATACAGAAGCAGATATAGCAATAATGCATCATGCATGGCTTGGAAGGTTAATGAGTGAGGAAGAATTGCTTAATTACGATGGAACCATCTCATATTTGGAAAATCCGGAAGTGATTTTTAATGCACTCATAACAGAGAGCTCTATGATAGACACAGTAAGTGAAGAAGAGGGATTAAACAGTCCTGAAGGAACATCTCCGGAATTTTATATGTTCAAATAAAGTATTGATCAATATCAAAAACTATCTTCAGATTTAATCAAGCAACATCCTTTTAAGCAATATATTGCGTAAATGGTGTTGACAAATCAGAAAAATGGTTTAAGATATATCCTGTTACGAACTTTATTGCGTAAATGGCATGGAAAAAGTCGAGATAGGAAAGATGATAAGTGAGCGGAGAAGGTTGCTCAATGTTGCCCAGAACGATCTTTGTGAGATGGCGGGCATTTCACAGCACACTTTGAGTGCGATTGAAAACGGTAGCGGAAACCCCACTTTGGATACTTTGACAAAGATTCTCGATATTCTTGGTATTGATATTGACTTTAAGGTGAGGAAACTGCCATGAGAAGATCGGCTGAGGTTTATTTCAATGATACTTTTGCAGGTGTTTTGTCGCAGGAAGATGATGGGAAATATACCTTTGTATATGATGAAAAATATCTTGAAAATCCCGA
>SLGQ01000058.1 GCA_007136595.1 Candidatus Sumerlaeota bacterium
AATTCATCTTGACAGAAAACTCATGGAAAAGAGAATTTTCCCATGTCTTGACATCAACAAATCTGCAACAAGAAAAGAAGAGCTCCTTCTTGAGCAGGATGTTCTCAATAAAGTATGGATACTTAGAAAACTTCTCCATCCTCTTAATGTAATAGACTCAATGGAATTCATGCTTGACAAAATGGGAAAAACAAAATCTAACAAGGATTTCCTTAAAGCTATGAACGCATAACGGTCTTTTTCTGCAGTTTTTCAAAAAAAAATAAAAAAAAATCAATAAAAAGCCAACTGAATGTACACTAAAGAAAAGTATTTAGTATTTTACAGTTTGGAGGTTTTCATGAAAAAGGTAATTTTTTTATTAGCAGTATTGCTCCTGTCGGCAGTTTCATGCGATTCGGGAGACGAAAAATTTGGGACTCCTACCAAGTATGGTAATTCTTACGGTAGAGAAATGATAGGATACAGAAATCCGCCTGAAGAAACTCCTGATGGAGATAGCGGAAAAGATGAATTCCCGGATGATGAAAGTGTTGATGTTGGAGACACTGGAGACACTGGATCAACAGGATCAACCGGATCAACAGGATCGACAGGATCGACAGGATCGACAGGATCGACAGGGGATACAGGAAATCCCGGGGATACCGGGGATACCGGGGATTATGAATATTCGGATGAAGATGTGGAAGCACCTGATCCTGACATAACTATTGACAAAAACTCAGTTAAAAAAGCTTCGTCATGGACAGACTGGGTTGGAATTTTTATTGAGGGTAAAATTAACAGCTCAACAAGTTCGATAACAAAAGCTAAAGATATTTTCATGGATGGTCATCTTAATGGCAAAGCGATTTTTCAAAGCGGTTATGACGGATATCTGCTCAATCAGGACAGTTGGCTTTTAACTTCCGCTGAAACAAAGATCAGAGAAGAAGGGAATATTGTTGAATATTTAAAATATGATTCAATAATCCATATGACAAGCCTCAATGATCTCGCATACAGCCAATATACTCCCACAGGGGTTCCCACTTTTGTTTCCTCAAACCTTTTTCAGGATGATCTTCTAAGGAAAGAATGTATTCTCGGATATACGAAAAAAGGGGCAGATGATAAATTTATTGGTAACTGCAGTTTAAAATCGAGCTCATCAAATATTGGTACGGGAGATACGATAAAAATGAGTCTCAATGTTGAATTGACAAGAGATAAAGAAAAACTGGTCGAAGCGGCAAACTGGGTAAGGGATGAAGATTTGCCAGATTTTATAGAGCCATGTATTTGTTATGCACAGGATGGCACTGTCATGAGCTGTGAAAACCTTGATCAAGAGCTTGCATCTTTAAATCTCAATCTTTTAAGTGATACTCCGAAAATTTTTGAAAACCCGTTCTATGTTACAAATAATATTCCTGCAATAAGTTTCGGTCTGGATGTTGATACAGCTTCTTATACACTTATCAGGGCACATTTGCGAAATAACATGATACCTGACCCTAAAATTGTAAGAATAGAAGAAATGATCAACTACTTTAATTTTCATTACAGGAAACCGGAATATAATGAGCCGTTTACCCTTTATTCAGAGTTAGGTCTCTGCCCATGGAACATTCAAAGAAGGTTGCTCATGATAGGCTTCAGGGGACAGGAGCTTGACTATGATGAACTTCCGCCGGCGAACCTTGTGTTTCTGATCGATACCTCCGGTTCTATGAACCGTCCTACCAGGATGCCTCTTGTTAAGCAGGGTTTTTTGTCCATTGTTGAAAACCTTCGTTCGATAGATACGGTTTCAATTGTAACTTATGCCGGAATTGCTCAGGTTGATCTTGATGGAGCCCGAGGAGATGAAAAAGACAGGATAAGAGCCGCTATTAACAGTCTTGAAGCCAGAGGTGGAACTTATGGACACGGAGGTATTGTTGTCGCCTATGAATATGCGCAAAAACATTTTATAAAGGGTGGAAACAATAGGGTGATACTTGCAACTGACGGAGACTTTAATGTCGGTATCAGTGATACGGATGAGCTTGTCGATCATATAAAAACCAAAAGAGATTCAGGGATATTCCTGACTATTTTCGGTTTCGGTTTTGACAACTATCAGGATGAAAAAATGGAACTTCTTTCAAATGCAGGTAATGGAACTTATTTTTATATAGACAGTCGTGAAGAAGCTGAGCGGGTTTTTGACGATGCTTTCGGCGGTTCACTTTTTGCCATTGCAAAAGATGTAAAACTTCAAATACAGTTCAATCCGAAACATGTTAAAGGTTACAGGCTTATAGGTTATGACAACAGAGTTATGAGCAATCAGGATTTTCATGACGACAAAAAAGAGGGAGGTGTGCTTGGTAACAGGCAGAATATGACAGCGTTCATCGAGATCATTCCGGCAGACTCCAAAGAGGAAGTTCCTCCGATGAAGCCCGGAGAAAATATAAACAAAGGAGATGACTCTGTGTTTGAGGATCTGGAAGATGATGTCTATGTTGTTGTCAGAATAAGGTACAAAGATCTGGATTCTGACAGAAGCAGACTTGTTGAAAATGTTTTCAGAAGAGATGACATAAGGCAGATCCCCTCTCTGAAATTCTTGTTTGGAGCTTCTGTCGTTGAATTGGGGCTTCTCCTTAAACAATCTGCCTATTATGAAGGAAGAAATTTCTCAAAACTCATTGATAATGTCCAGAAAACAATGAAAGCCGATGCCCAAGGGGCAATAAACGAATTTCTTAAAATGATAAACGATACTAAGCGTCTTAAAGATTAAAAGTCAAATTACATCTCAATAAAAAAGCCTCCCCGGAGGGAGGCTCATATATTTGATCACCCTCAAGGGGTGTAAGGTTTCCGGCAAATATGGCCGGAAACATCTTGAATTTACATAATTGTTATAATTATTCAAGAATAAATCTGGAATTAATTTCTGCTTTGTAGTAAATATAGGGAGTGTTTTTTTTATCATGGAGGAAGTAATGAAATCAGAAATCAAAAATCTGGCACAAGACCTTATAAGCTTTATTGATGCCAGTCCGACAGCATTCCATGCAACGGCGAACATTGAATCAACTTTAAAAAAGAACGGCTTTTCTCTCCTTAAAGAAGATGCCGCATGGAAA
>SLGQ01000293.1 GCA_007136595.1 Candidatus Sumerlaeota bacterium
AGAGTTTTAATCTTCCAGATTGTTATCGGTGGAAAGCCACATCATATTGAAATATTCAGCCATCTTTTCTGAGATGAATCTCAAATACTCCATATCATCTTCATTAAACTGATAACTGTTCGTCTTGTTTATCAGCTGAATTACACCGAAAGTAATGCTGGTTTCGGAAGATTTTACAGGAGCACAGGCAATGGAATTAGTTTCATAACCGAGTTTGTCGCTGATCTCTCTGAAAAATCTTGGATCTTTCTGAACATCACTGACAGCTATATAGCAACTGTGTTTAGCGGAAAAACCTGAAAGCCCTTGTCCCATTTTAATTTTAAGTCCACAAACTTCATTACTTTTGGGGCCTCTGCAAGCTATGAATTCGAGGTCATTTGAACTGAGGTCAGTTTTGGCAATCGAGCCGCTTTCAGAAGGAATATATTTGAGAGCAAGATCAAGGAAAAACTCTGTAGCTTCTTTTTCAGAGAGATCCCAGGCATCCATTACATCTGTAAACAGATCGGCAAGGAGCTCTTCTTTTTTTACAACTTTAACTTCTCTTCCAACACTTTGGGAGCTTACAGGCGGTGTAATGCCGCCCTCTTTTGACGGGTCGATCTCTCTGACAAGAAATCTTCTGCTTGACATTGTATCTGAAACATGAATTGCACCATCTTCTTTAACATCACACAAAATATTAGCCATGCAATCTGCCAGACCCAATCCCGAAAGTGCAGATTCAAGGGCAACAAACCAGTTGGGAGCATCTTCTCTCACCACGACTTCTTTTGTTCCTTCTGCCATAAAAACCAAAACTTCAAATTTTGTCATTTTTTCCTCCTATGTTAAGGACTGCTAACCTTCTTTTTCAGGTTTAATTTTAACCTTTCCATCTTCATAATACACACTGAAACAAAATTTGTCACCAAATTTTTTCTTTATTGTATCAATCTTTTTCTCAAGCATTTTGGAAACATCTTCCATATTATAGTTCTTTCCGGTGTGCTTCCTGTTCATTTCAACATATTTTCTTGCTGCTTCATCAATAACGGAAGAAATCCTGAATGCTTCAAGATCTTTTTTGTCAACATCAGCTGCCTGTTGCTTCAGTTCGGATAATCCGCTCAGACTGGTTCCAAGACCACCGAAAAAATGAAGTCCCGGTTTTAACCGCCCCTCTTCAATATCTCGAACCCCTTTTTCCCACTTGTTTTTATAGATCGTAAATTTGTTGACCAGTTGAGAGACCAGATATTTTTCAGCAGTATTTTTAGAGCCGGATATTTTCAAAGATAATTTTTTCACCGTGTTTTTCAGGTCAGATAAATCTTTAAGCGGAGGACGCGACTCATGTCCTGTAAAATAGAAAACGAACATTCTGTCTAATTTTTCAATCTTGGAAATAAGCTCTGTGACTGTTTGTCCCAACTTCATTTAACAATCGAAAAGTTATTACGGTTCTTAATATGGCAACTTAGAGGTTCAAATCTTCAAGTCTTATTCTTTCGGCAGGTGTAGCTACTTTTACAGCATGTACTTCCCATTGAAGTTTTCCTGTCCATCGTCCATCAATATCACCGGCATCGTAACCGGGAATGATTATATCTCTCTGTTCCCCCGGAGCGATCGGATAAACTTCATCAATGACTCTTGTGTAAATAACAAAAAATGTTTTTTCAAAAAGAACAGTTTCTTCTTCTTCGTCCATAAATTTTACAAGAGCACCTATGAAACTGAAATGTTGATCGGAATTGTTTTTAACGGTTGCATCCATCATATATTGTGTAATTCCGTTACCGAAATCAACCTCTCCGTTTCTAAGCTCGATTATTTCAATCTGATCTTTATATTTTTGAGCTGTTTCAAGAAGTTCCGCATCGATCGGTATCTCTATGGAAGCTTGACGGGCTTCTTCTTTAAGTTGCTCTATTCTTCTGTGGAGGTTTATTTTCCATCCGTCACTTGTCTTGTTAGCCCAGAAAGTTATTTTTGCTTCGGGAAGTTCGTTCATTGCAACTTTCTGTCCCACGTATTCTGTCTCGATTATTGCCCGTGTGTTGTCAGCATTCATCTGAGCCGGTTTCATTTTAAGGAACATTGAGTTAAGAGAGATATTTCTTGCATCATTAAGAAATGTTTCCTGCCCCACTACAGCCTGAGACTCTTCGTCCAGCATGTCCCACGCTTTTGCAAAATTTCTCTGTTTTAAAAGTTCAAAATAAGTTTCAACTGCTTGTTCAGCTTCATTTTTCTTTCTTGTACACCCGATTGAAATAAAAGAAAAAAAACATGCGAAACAAACTAAGATCAAAGAAAACTTTTTCATAACCAAACCTCATAAACTGTAAAAAATTCCTTTCACGCTAATAAGTATAAAAACACCTTGTGATTATGTCAATTAAAATACAAAAACAATAAGAATGATTTCTTTATTTATGTGAGTTTCTCTTCTAACTCTTTGAGAGTAGATGTATTGTCGAAATAACATCGAAAAGCATTAAAAGAAGGCGACTTTTGATTTTTAAGTACCAGAAGTGCGGCATTGGCTCCTGTTGAAACAGCGACAGGAACACCTCCTCCAAGAGCTGACCAGTGTCCGCATAAAAAAACATTTTGCAGCGGTGTTCTACTTTTAGCAACTCCTGATTTGAAGTTCTGTTTGCAGGGCTTTGCACCCATCATCGTTCCATTTCTGTTTTCTGTATAACGCTGATAGGTCAAAGGTGTGGCAACATCCATAAACTCTACATGGGATTTGATATCAATTTTCAATTCTTTTTCTGCCCTGTCAATTAAAATGTCACCGTATTTCTGTTTAAGTTTCCTGTATTTATCTCCTCTTGTTAACCCCCCTTCCTTGCTACGCTCTGCTTCCCAGTTGTTGAACTGAGAAAAATACGCGGGAACATACAGTGTCAATGTTCCTTTGTTTTCCGGAGCCATGGTGTTGTCTCTGGCAGAAGGTGAAAAAACTGTTATATCTGTAACTTCCGGATTTCCGGAGTTGTGATCCTCTCTTGAAACATCATTTTTTGAAATAAAAATTGTTTCTTCGCCAAAACCCAGTTTTTCCGCTTTACAGTCTAATCCGAGATAAACAGTAACAGCGGAACTGTAAAGCTCTGCACTTCTAAGC
>SLGQ01000212.1 GCA_007136595.1 Candidatus Sumerlaeota bacterium
ATATTGTTCTTGCAAGAGAACGGTCGGTAAAATTTTTATCTTTTGAAAGATGTATGATATGTTCGGTAACAGTTACTCCGTCAACAGAAGTGATAGAAAAACCTTTGCTGTTTATAAAAAGAATGAATTCGGTCAAATCTCTCTCATAAGCTTCTACGCTGTTTAAAGCAAGCCTCTTTTCCAACTTTATGAAGTTGAGATATTTTTTTAAAAGCCTTGCATCGGAACCGTTCATCTACTGTTTGTTCCCTCTACTCTTTTTTTCTGCTTTTTTCAAAGAAAACAAAGGCTCACCTACTTTCACGGTATCACCTTCCTTAACTTTAATTTCACCGATCATTTTATCAGGAATGACAAGAACTATCGTGGAGCCCATTTCAAACATTCCGAGTTCATGGTTCTGGCTGTATTCTCTGTTGACAGTGATCCACTTACCTTCAACTGCCTTTTCATAAAAATCCATTTTTACAGACCCTACGAAAGTTGCACCGACGGCAACAAAGAAAAATTCACCAAGATCAGAGTTGAATTTGACACAAACCCTTTCGTTCTTTATGAAAAGATTGTTCACTGTTTCAACTGAAAATTTATTTACCGGATAAAGTCTCCACCCTGTCTGTATATACGAAACAGCCTTTGACCCGACAGGCACATGATATCTGTGATAATCCCTTGGAGAAAGATATATGGTGACAAGAGTGTAGCCCTGTGAAAGATCGATCTCTTTACGGAGCAGCTCGGTTATTTTAAATGTTCTTCCTTTAACCTGTGTGGCAATATTGGCAGCCACACTTTCAAGCACGGAAATTTTACCGTCACATGGGGAAAGGAACATTGAAGGATCATTTATCAATGGTCTGACTTCAGGATCAAGAGGTCTTGTAAAAAATGATGCCAGCGAATCATAATCTGTGATCTCTCCTGAATATTGGGACATATCTATTTTGTAATGACTGCTGAAAAAACTTATCACTTTTTTCACAAAACCTTCAGGTTTCTTTATCTTCACCAACCTGCCCCACAACCTGCTTAAAAAAGGGAATGATATCAAATAGAGAAAAACAAGGACTATATATCTCAAAACGCTTTTACCTCCCTACAGAAACGATAGAAAAAACGAATATACTTTCTCAAACATTGTAATGTTAAAACGGTAAAAAATTTCTGTGACACCAAGCACCCACATAACAACTGTAATGAAAACTGAAATTATGAGAACCGTAAACAGTTTTTTTTTCATAAATTTTCTCTGGCATGTTTCACTGCGTTTAAAAACAGTTTTAAACCCTCTCCCGTATCTTGCAAACCTTCTTCCCTTGTCCATTCAGGATGTTGAGTTTTATTTATGTAAACTTCAGGGTGAGGCATCATTCCAAGCACATTTCCGTGATAATTTGTCATTCCTGCAATGGCAAGATCACTTCCATTGGGATTTTCAGGATAATTTTTAGTTGAATCACCGTCTTTATCAACATACTGAAATGCTATTAAATTCGAAGATCTTATATCTCTGAGCGAATAACTCTGTGCAACAAATTTTCCTTCACCGTGCCTCACTGCAACTTTAAAAGATTCGATCCCTTCAAGAAACGGTGATTTGTTATCTGCGTTGGCTTTGATCGTAACCCATCTGTCTTCATATTTAGCAGAATCGTTCATGGTCAGAGTTGCAACCTGTCTGCCAAAGACACCGTCTCTTCTGCCGGGGAGGACTCCCATTTTAACAAGAACCTGAAAACCGTTGCATATACCCAGCACCAGCTTTCTGTCACTGATGAATTTATCAATTTTGTCGCCCATTTCTTTTTTGATCTTGAGTCCGAGAACTTTTCCTGAAGCTATGTGATCCCCGAAAGAAAATCCTCCGGGGAAAACCATGATATTAAAATCTTCGAGGTCAACTTCTCCGTTTATGACACGATTCACATGGACTCTTTCGATTCTGTCGGCACCTGCCATTTCAAAAGCCCATCCTGTTTCAACATCACAGTTAATTCCGTAACCGGTAAGTATTATAACGCTTGCTTTTCCCATTTTTCACCTCAATTCATTCCGGACATGAAACTTTTCCATTTTTTCTTAAGTTCAGCGATGCTTAAATTAACTACGGAAGTATCTTTAAGCCCGGTCACCTTCAAATAGCCGCTTTCTGTAACTTCTCCGATCCGTCTATAGACCGTTCCTTTCATAACGGAAACAAATTCTTTTTCGTTTTCCGGAGAAACAGAAAGGAGTATCCTCCCGTTTGACTCGCTGAACAATATTATATCGTCCCTTTTAACATCATCGCCTACCGCAACTTCCCTTAGATCTATTTTAGCTCCGAGCATCCCTGAGAAAGCTGATTCTGCAACAGCAACACCCAGTCCACCGTCAGAAAGATCATGTGCACTGTTGATAAGCTTCATGTCAATTGCTTTATGTATCGCCTTATAGCTCTTTTTAAATTTTCCGGCATCAACTTTCGGGACAAATCCTTCCGCATGCAGCCCGTTATATATACCGTACTCGGAACCACCTATTTCATTTAAAGTTTCTCCTGTCAGATAGATGACATCACCGCTTTTTTTGAAATCCATGGAAACCATTTTTTCAACATCTTCCATTCTGGAGATCAAAGTAAAAAGAAGTGTCGGTGGAATAGATATCTTGTTTTTTCCCGATCCGTAATCATTTTTCATGCTGTCTTTTCCGCTTATAAGCGGTATTTCGTAATATCTGCAGAAATCATACAGAGCCATATTCGATCTTACAAGCTGAGCCAGTTTATGCTTTCCGTCAGGATTTTTCTCTTCGTCATAAACCGGATCGGGCCAGCAGAAATTATCAAGACCGCTCATGAAATCAGGATCTGCTCCGACACAAACGGCATTCCTTACAGCTTCATCTATAACAGAAGCTGTCATCCAGTAACAATCAATGTCACTGAAAGAAGGTTTGATCCCGTGAGATACCACAACTGCAAGTTTTTTAAAAGGAGACACCCTTAAAACTCCGGCATCACTTGGACCGTCATGCTCAGCTCCGCAAAAAGGTTTTCCTGCACTTCTACCCTGAACTTCATGGTCGTACTGTCTTACCCAGTCTTCCTTTGAAGCTATGTTAACTCTTGATATCATGTCAAGCATAGCCGGATTCAGAGATTCATATACCGGGATATCGATCGGCTCAACTTCTTTCTGTTCCCATACCGCTTCAAGTTTATAACGGGGATTGCCATCGTGGAGAAACTCCATATCAAGCAAAGCTGTTTTCATTTCTTTATAGTATATTTCAAGGTAGCCGCTGTCGGTAAACTCTCCTACAACTGAAACCTCCACTTCATGAATTTTTGCAATTGCTTCAATTTCATCAATGTTCCCGGACGGAACAGAGAGCGTCATCCTTTCCTGTGCTTCAGAAATAAATATCTCCCAAGGCTGCAATCCTTCATATTTCAAAGGAACTTTTTCAAGGTTTATGACAGCTCCACCGGTATCTCTTGCCATTTCTCCGATACTTGAGCTAAGCCCGCCGGCTCCGTTGTCAGTTATTGCATTGAAAAGACCTTTATCCCTGATTTCAAGTATGAAATCAAGCATCCTTTTCTGAACAATTGCATCACCGATCTGAACTGCCGTTACAGGACTTCCTTCATGAAGTTCTTCACTGCTGAATGTTGCACCGTGTATTCCATCTTTGCCTACTCTTCCACCTGCCATAATTATGAGATCACCTTTGACAGCTTTTTTCAAATGGGATTCTTTGCCGTTTATCATCAAAGGCATCAAACCGCCCGTTCCGCAAAAAACAAGTGGCTTTCCGATAAATCTGTTATCAAAAAATATGGAACCGTTCACAACCGGAATACCGCTTTCATTTCCACCATCTTTAACACCTCTGTGAACCCCTCTGAGTATTCTTGAGGGGTGCATGAGATTTGATCCCGGAAGTTGACCGCTGTAATAAGGACTTGCAAAACAAAATACATCTGTGTTAAAAATAGGCTTTGAACCTATTCCGCATCCCATTATGTCACGGTTAACACCCACGATCCCTGTCAATGCTCCGCCGTAAGGGTCAAGTGCACTTGGAGAGTTGTGCGTTTCAACTTTCATTGAAAGCAGAGTATCTTCATCGATTTGTATTATTCCGGCATTATCATCAAAAACTGATTTTATCCAGGGCTTTTTTTCTTTCAGTTCGTATGTTACTTTTTTTATGTATGTCTTGTAAAGAGACCTTATATCCATTTCTCTTCCGGTCGTATCATCAACATAGTGAATATCAGCGGCAAATATTTTGTGTTTGCAGTGTTCGCTCCATGTTTGAGCTATAACTTCAAGTTCACAGTCGGTAGGTTTGCTGGGAAAACCTTTTTCCTTCCGTTTTTCAAGAACTTCTTTCTGTCTGAAATGATCTCTGACAACTTTCATCTCCTCAAGGGAAAGGGCAAGTATTTTGTTTTTTGAAAGTTCAACTAGATCGTTATCTCCAATATCGAGACGAATGGTTTCCACCACAGGGGTTGACTCAACTTTTACTCTCGGAATAAAATCAGATTTTTTTCCTGTTTCAAACCATTCTTTTGAATTATAGACCGCATATCTCTGAATAAGGGGATTGACAAGCAGTTTTGATGCTATCATTTCAATTTGCGACTTTTCAATGTTCCCGGATATAAGATATTTTCTGCCCGAAAACACTTTGTCGTGATCATTCTGTTTTTTATCACAGAAAAGAGACAGTCCCCACTGTGCTGTTTTTCCTTCATTGTCTGTAACACCGGGAAGAAAACCTGTGTCAACTATCCAGTCAAAACTGAAGTTGTCAACAAGAGCTGTTCCTATCTCAAAGGTTTCAATGACAGGGTCGGCAAGAACATCATGTGCAAAGCTTTTTACCTGATCTTTTTCTATATCGTTGAAATCAACAAGATAAGTTTTAACAACTCTCACTTCAGATACATCTGTGATATTGAGATCCCCGGCGATCCTTTTCTGCCATATAATACCTTCCGGGTCTTTTACATCCTTTCTTAGAGCAACCTCTACTCTGAAAACCATTATTTCCTCCAGATGAAAAAACAGAATAAAACTTTCTGATACTATAAAAAAAGGGTTATATATTCAATTTTTTAGTGTTACTTTTCCCACTTTTGGTAAAAATGTTGATAACCGGGGATATCTGCACCGAAAACAAGAGAGTCCACTTCCCCTTCGAAATGAAAGAGATTTAAACCTTCCACGAGATTTTCAACGGTATAAACATCACCGTTTGATACAGCGACTGTCATTTTTTGACCGTGAAATATTGCAGGGAGATAAAGTTCAACTCCGGTGCCGCCTTCCACTTCAAAGGTATCAACATTTATATTTTCATAAACCGGTTCAAAAATATCTCTCCAGAAAGTTATAAGCGGACTGCCGAGAAGAACAACTGACTTCTTTGTCCATTTCCAGCTGCTTTCATCAACAACAGGAACTGCAGGAACAAAAGGAATAGGGGGAGCAAAAGTATCATTTTTCTTTAACACGGTCAAAGCAAACATCAAGCTGTCACCAAGCACGGACCTCGGATTAAAAAACATACTCCGCATCATTTCATCAATAAGCTGACTTCCACCCGCAAGACCAAGCCCGGTAGTTGTATTTCCAAGATAAGCTATGGCTCCACCTTCAGGGGCATTTACCAATCTTTCTCCGGCGGCATCTTCCTCGAATTTTCTGGTATAAGTCTGCCCTCCGTACTCAAAAGTATATTCAAAGGGAGCTTCAAATTGTCCTGCCTGGCATGCACAGCTTAAAAATATGGGATAAGTCGTGTTTTTCAGGTTATAAGCCATTTCTCCCGTAAAGTCATTGCTTCTGTCAGACTGCTCACAAGATAGAAGATTGGGATACCCATGACCATTGTGAACTATGAGGTTCATTCCCGATTCCATCGCTTCTTTTTGAACGGCATTATTAAGTTTTTCAGCGTTTCCGGGCGGAAAAAATGTGGAGTTAGTATAAATTTTTCTCTGGTGAAAATCGGGAGGTATTATGTCACTTGTTCTCCCTTCAGTCTCAAAGTAATATCCCGCATTAACTTTTACTCCGCTCATTTCGGTAGCAATGTTTGCAAGGAGAAGGGTGTTTTTAACATGTGCCGTTTCAAACCGTGTCATGTGCTTTTTTACTTTTTCAAAATACCTTTGAGCCTGTTCAACTGTCTTCACAGGTATTCTTCCCACAGCAATATCTGGCATATAAGAGACATTATCACCATCTTCAGCATAAATACCATTGTTATTGGAATCCCAGTTGCTGAAATCGGAAAAATAAAAATCAGTATAGAAGTCACCTTCAAATGTACCGGCAAGAACATGAGAAAACTTGTCATAAACTTTTCTTGACGGAACGATCTCGATATCTCCTCCGATGACAAGATATTTGAGTCCCTCCATTTGCATGATAAAGTCTTTTACCGACTTGGCTGTATCATTCCGGGGATCCTGATCGTCACAGCTATGGAGGATGCATATCTCTTCAACTGTCACAACTTCCGTGTGGATACCGGTCACTGTGTGGAAAATGGCAAATTCCCTGAAAATATCATGTAAATCGTTGTTGGTAATTATTATTGCAAGAGGATCGCTTTTATATGCCGGATCAGGGATATCGAACTCAACTTGAGGCGATGGGATTGATTCATCAGGCTCCTCTTCATCATCAAAAATTTCATCAGGTTCACCGGTTCCATCAGAATCTGTAACAGGTTCCGGTTTCTCAAAATCTTCATATTCATATCCAAGATCATCAGGTAACTCACCCCCTCCTGTCACTTCATCAACTGAACATGAAAAAACTGTAAGAGAAACAGCAATAAAAACAGCAGTAAAAACAGCAAAAAACTTCATTCCACCCTCCGGAACATCAAAGCCTCACAGAAACTATTATTGTCAGAGACTTTTTATAGTCAACCATTTTTAACAATATACTGAAGGTAAACAGGAGAATAAACTATATATACCCTAATCTATATTTTTTAATATTTCCTGTTGTATTTTTTATGTTTTGTGCGATAATTTTATGTATTGTTGGTTAGATTTGCTTTAAAGGTTGGGTAAGCATGAAAAGGTTTTTACTTTTTTGTTTCATTCTGACAGGTTTCATTTCAGTTTTTCCTGAAATTCACTACCAACAGGGAAATGAAACAATAAAATCTTTCAGTAGAGCCAAGAGATATCTCCATCGAGTTATTTACTCAGATGATCCAGACAGGACAACTTTTTATTGCAATTGCAAATATGACGACAAAGGGAAAATTGACTGGGGATCTTGCGGATATGTTCCGGGGAGACAGAGAAAAAGAGCAAAAAGACTTGAGTGGGAACATGTGGTTCCTGCTCATGCATTCGGAAAAGACCTTCCTGAGTGGAAATTTGGACACCCGGAATGTATAACAAGAGCGGGAAAACCTTTTAAAGGGAGAAACTGTGCATCAAAAGTTAACAAGAAATTCCAGCTCATGATCGCTGATATGTACAACCTTGTTCCGTCGGTCGGCGAAATAAATGCCGTAAGATCAAATTACCCATTCAAAGAAAAAACGACTGACTCCCGACCTTACGGTGAATGTGATTTCAGGGTTATTGACAGAAAAGCAATGCCTGCCGACCATACAAAGGGAAAAATAGCAAGGATATACATGTATATGGAAAGTGCATACCCCGGATTCGGGATCATTCACCATAAAAACAGAAAAATGTTTGAGAAATGGGATGCGGAACATGGGGTAACTGACCGGGAATGCTATATAAACCAAGAAATAGAAAAAATTCAGGGGAACAGAAATCACATTGTCCACAGCAGATGTCAAGACAGGGAAAACGGGCTGAACCATTAAAAACCCGTTAATACTGGAACGGGGTGTATAAAATCTCTTGATTTTACGCTGAAATTACTTACAATTCTTACGGGCGTTCAGTTTTTTAAGGAGGGAACTATGGCTAAGCAGATCACATCACTCACTGACATCATTAAAAACGAGGAAATCCTCGAAAAAGGTTGTCAGTATTACCGTGAGGGAGAAATTAACGGAAGATGGAGACTTTTTGATGCTTTGGAAAATATGCTTCTTGCATACTCCATGATACATCAGGACAGGGAAATGGTTGTAATTATGAATCTTGATTGTAACAAAGAGATCGAAACCCGGATCACTGTTGACAGGCATCTTTCTCCTGCCGGATCGAAACTTAAAGATATTGCAGGCAGACACAAGATGTACACCGTAGAAGAAGATGGCGGCAGAAATTATGTATCAGTAAAACTTAAACCCAACACTTTTTCAGTATTAAAAAATGTAGGTTGAATAAATCACACCTTTCACTTGACTTAATTTTCTTAAATTGTAGTTTCTAACTGTTACTGTTTTTATTGATGCGGAACGATTTTTTGAAAATAGCTTACATAAACGATCAAATTTTTCCCTGTCAGGATACCGACTGCGAACAGATCATGCAGACTGTCTCAACTATGGGAAAAAAAGAAGATGTTCACTTTGTCATCCCTCAAAAAAGGGGAACTGAGCCGCCGACGGTAAATGAACTTGCCGATCATTATCAGGTTGACCCTTCTTTTAAATTAAGTTTTGCAAAAAGCCTCTTTCCAACAGCCCGGTTCATTGAAAAACCTGCACATGCAATAGCGGGTGTTCTGAATAAAACAGTAAAAAATTCAACAGTGATATACACAAGAAACATTCCTACGGTACTTGCGGCACTTTTTTTCAGTAATAAGTTCGTTTTTTATGAAACTTACCGCAACTGGCCCGATCAGATTTTTTTCATGGGGTGGCTGTTCAGAAGAATAAGCAGAAGAAAAAAATTCGGCGGGATAATACTTCACTCTCAGTTTGCTGCTGACAGTTTTATAAAAGCAGGGGTAAGCCCCGGAAAAGTAATTGCAAAAAGAAACGGATACGACCCGAACAGAATAAAGCCGGTACTTTCAAAGGAAGAGGCAAGAAAAAAACTCGATCTCCCTCAAAATGGAACAATCGTAACTTATGCGGGACATGTTTCACCGAAAAAGGGGATAATGGGAATACTTGATCTTGCTGGATCGAACAAAGATGCTCTTTTTGTAATTGCCGGATCAAAAGGACGGACTCCTGTCGAAGAAAGAGCTGAAAAAATGGACAATGTCCTTATAGTTCCGTGGCTCAAATTCGATAAAGTTGTCGAATATCTTTATGCTTCCGATATTCTTATCATTCCCCCTACTCTCGGACCGCTTGAAAAAGTTGGAAACACTGTACTTCCGATAAAAACTTTTCTTTACATGGCTTGCAACAGGGTAATATTCGGTCCGCTTTCTCCCGATCTTTCGGGGGTTCTCATTGACGGGACAAACGCAAAACTTGTTAAACCGGACAATTTCGATGAAGCTGACAAGGGATTGAAAGAACTTATAGAATCCCCTGCCCTGTGCAAACATCTTGCAAAAAAAGCGTATGATGATGTAAAGGATCTGACTTATCAGAAAAGGTCCGAGGATATCATTGATTTCATAAAAAACCGTTTAAGCTGATGCTTTTCTTGCCGCAATAATGATAAGCACCGAACCTGCCACAAGATAAAGATTAAGCTGAAGTCCAAGAAAAATTATTTCGTTTATAGTAGTGAAAAATATTGTAAATATGAAAAAAATGCTTGCTGTTGAGGATGTAACGAACCTCATGGCATAGTTAAGGGTAATGTATGCAATTCCGCTTTGAAAGATTCCCATTTCAACAAGCCAGAACCACTCATCAAATTTTGACGGGATATTTTCTGCCGCAACAATGAAAGGGATCATGGGCAATCCTGCAACAATAAATATTATCATTAGAAGTGACAGCATTTTATCAGGATCATCTTTAAGTTTTGCAACCATTTCTCCTGAAAAAAAGTAGTAGAAAGCAAGCGTGACCCCCGCTGCTATACCAAAAATGATCCCGGGAAGAGAATCTACTCCGTCAACTGAAAAATGGTCTTTCCCAAATATGATAACCGCCATTCCTGCAAAAGATAAAACCAGAGCCGTAACCTGGTTCCTTTTCGGTCTGGTTTTAGTAATTGTCCACGCAAAAAACAGAACAAATACCGGCGCAAGGTTTTCAAGTACCATCACAAGAGTACCCGATATCCACTTTAGTGAAAGATGATAAAACATCGTGTTAAAGAAAAGCCCGATAATACTTACAATGAGAATATCTTTGAAGTGACCCTTCACAGAAAGTTTTATCCCTTTTTTGAAGAACAGGAAAAGAAAAATAACCGCAGCACCCATCCAAAGTCTTGTCCCTGCAACAAAATACATGTCAACATCCCGCAAAGCGAGAAATCTTCCCGCAGGACCATGTATTCCCCAAAGAAAAGCATTAATGAAAAGTAAAATTATCCCTTTTTTATGATCGCTCAAACCACCATCCCTCAATAAACAGTTGCTGACCGAGAGAATCAGAATTGCGGGAATTTGTCAAGCTAAAAGTTTTAATTATTTTACATCTCCGTTGGAGGGTGTTATTATGGTGCGATCAATTTTTTTGAGGTGGCAATATGAAAAAGTACATTCTTTCAATTGATGCAGGGACAACGAGTTCAAGGGCTATCATTTTTGACAAAGATAGCAATATCATCGGGGTTTCCCAAAAAGAATTTCCTCAGATATATCCAAAGCCGGGATGGGTTGAACACGATCCTCTTGAGATATGGAACACTCAGCTTTTTGTGGTTCGAGAGGTTGTAAAGAAGTGTGGCATAAAGCCGGAAGAGATTGATTCGATCGGGATAACCAACCAGAGAGAAACAACGATCCTTTGGAACAGGTTGACGGGGAAGCCTGTTTATAATGCTATTGTATGGCAATGCAGAAGAACTGCAGATCATTGCAGGAAGATTAAAGAAAAAGGGTTGCAGGATTATATCAGAGAAGCGACCGGGCTTGTTGTTGATGCATATTTTTCAGCGACAAAGATAGCTTGGATACTTGATAATGTGAGCGGTGCAAGGGAAATGGCGGAAAATGGAGAGCTTTGTTTCGGCAATGTTGACAGTTGGATATTATACAATCTTACCAGTGGCAAAGTTCACGCAACTGATGTGTCAAATGCTTCAAGGACGATGCTTTTTAATATAAATCACTTGGATTGGGATGAAAAATTGCTTAGTGAATTCAATATCCCCCGCTCTATTCTTCCGGAAGTTAAGGCTTCAAGTGACAACTACGGGACAATAACAAAAAACATACTTGAATATGACGGAATTTCAGTAAATGGTATAGCGGGAGATCAGCAGGCATCATTATTCGGGCAGACTTGTTTTACAAAAGGTGAAGCTAAAAACACTTACGGAACAGGCTGTTTTTTGATGATGAATACAGGCGGTGAAGTTGTGAGGTCTGATAAAGGGCTTCTTTCAACTATCGGCTGGAAAATAGGAGAAAAGACAACTTATGCTCTTGAAGGTTCGATTTTTATCGGGGGAGCAGTAATTCAGTGGCTCAGAGATGAGCTTAAGATGCTTGATCAAGCTTCAGACAGTGAATATTTTGCAACAAAAGTGAGTGATAATGGCGGAGTTTATATAGTTCCCGCTTTTGTGGGACTTGGAACACCTTACTGGGATTCCTATGCAAGAGGAACTATAACGGGGCTCACAAGAGGAGCCGGGAAAAGCCACATTATCAGAGCCGCACTTGAATCTATCTGTTACCAGACAAAAGATGTTTTTGAAGTTATATACAATGAGTGCAATCTCACTCTCAAAGAACTTAAAGTTGATGGAGGAGCATGCTCAAACAATTTTCTCATGCAATTTCAAAGCGATATGCTCAATGTACCCGTCTATAGACCTGTCATAATAGAAACTACAGCACTTGGAGCCGCATATTTTGCCGGACTTCAAAGCGGAATGTGGAAAGATCTTCATGAAATCAGACAAAGCTGGAAACCTGAAAAAATATTCCAACCCAAAATGAATGAAACTGAAAGACAAACCCTCTACAAAAACTGGAAAAAAGC
>SLGQ01000291.1 GCA_007136595.1 Candidatus Sumerlaeota bacterium
GAATTCTTAAAGAGAAAGGGGTTAGAATAGAAAGTGTTAAAGTTGGTGAAACCGGTCCTGATGTGAAGGAACTAAAAAGGATATTTGAATCCCGTCCACTTAAAATGGCATATCTTATGCCCCGTTATCAAAGTCCGACAGGTTTGTGCTATAGCAGAAAAGTGAAAGAGACAGTTGCCGGGCTTGCCAACAAGAACGGAGTTTTCGTTGTTGAAGATAATTCTTTTGGAGAACTTGATTTCGGAGGGAATAAAGAAGAGCCGCTTAAAGTAAAACCTTCTCTCCATATTTATCTAAGCAGTTTTTCAAAGACCTTTTTAAGCGGTGCAAGAGTTGGATACTGTGTTTGCGGCAAAGAAATATACCGTGATCTTACTATGGCAAAAGTGGATAGTGATCTTGCAAGTCCTCTATTTTTTCAGATCGTTCTTTCAAAATATATCAAAAGCGGACAGTATGACAGAAGACTTAAAGAGATCAATGAAGTCTCACACATTCTTTTTAAAGAAATTAAAGAAAAAGTGGAAAAAATCATACAGACTCATGGCGGAAAAGTTGTTGATGCACAAGGAGGATACTCATTCTGGTGTGAGATAAAACCTTCCCAATCGCCAAAATTTATTGCCGAAATTAAAAAAGAAGGATTCAAAGTTGAAAGCGGAAAAGACTTCACCTCTCATGAAATACCTGATCGTTATTGTGTAAAGTATGTGAGGAAGTGATGATGAAAATTATTTTTTGACATTTAGTTGCAGTTATGTAGTATAATATACTAAGTGTTCGCTGTTCGCGAATAGCGTATGAGGTTGAGTTATGAAACCACAGGATATTTTGGTTTTACTTAAATTGTTAATTACAAGAGGGAGAAATGTACCATATTCTAAATTTGCAAAAGATATATTTATTTCAACCTCTGAACTGCATGCTTCAATAAAAAGATTGGTAAAGAGCGGGCTTTTATCTCCAGATTCCCATGAAGTTATTGTTTTTGCCATGAAAGAGTTTTTGTTTCATGGAATCAAATATGTCTTTCCTGCTGATATTGGAGCTATAACCCGTGGTGTTCCAACAAGTGTAGGGGTTCCTCCTTTGAAAGATGAGTTAATTTCCATTGACTCAGAAATTCCTGTATGGCCTGATTCTAATGGAACCCACAGAGGTGTTTCTTTTGAACCGCTATATAAATCTGTTCCAGCCGCCGCAAAGAATGATGAGAATCTTTATCGTCTGCTGGCTCTTGTGGACTCATTAAGATCGGGGCGAGCCAGAGAAAGAAAACTTGCCGAACAACTTTTTGAAAAAGAAATAGATATTCATGCAGCCGATTAGAACAGAGAATATTCTTAGGGTGTCTGAAACTCTTAAAATGGCAGGGTTAAGGTTTATCTTCATTGGTGGCGGAATTGTAGGTTTTTTAGTTAACGATCCTGCTTCTCCTCCAGTTAGGACAACTATTGATGTTGATATAGTGCTAGATATAGCAACTGATCCAGGACAGGAAAAGCTTGAAAGTCTTTTGAGGGAAGTTGGCTTTAAACATGATATAAGTAGTGGTGCTCCAATTTGTAGATGGGTACTGGATGATATTAAAGTTGATATTCTTTCAATAAAAGATAAGTTTTCAGGGATGAATTTAAAATGGTTGAGAGAAGCTGTTTCAGATCCAATATCTATTGATTTGAACGGAAAACAAATTCTTATATCTTCAGCACCTTGTTTTATTGCTATGAAGTTGGAGGCTTTTAATGACAGAGGAGGAGAAGATTATTGGGGCAGTCGTGATATGGAGGACTTTATTTCGGTTGTTGACGGTAGATTGACATTGCTTGACGAAATATATGGGGCTGATAATAAAGTAAAAGAGTATATTGTAAACACAACCCAAAGTTTACTTGGGAAAAAGGATTTCATCCTTTGCATTTCAGGACATTTGCCCCCAGATCCAGTAAGTCAGTCCCGGAAAGAAATGGTTGTCACAAAATTAGAGAAAATTGCAAATATGCCAATCGCTGCGACTATGTGAGGAAGTGGATTATGAATAGGGGTTTATTATGAATGATTTTCCTGTCTGGTTGTTTTGGGTGGTGGCTATATGGGTTTTTCATTTTGTTCTGTGGTTTTCCAAAAACCTACTTAGATGTTCCGGGTTTTATGTTTTCTTTGTGCCATTTCCAGTTGTCAAGCAAAACAAGAGAGTCTTGAATGTGATCGGCTGAATCCCATAAGGCGAGTCTCAATTGAAATTCTTCGCCGGGAACTATGTTCCCCCTCACAGTGAGCCATCCTGTTGCCCCGTTATTATCGTAGCCGGTGCCTGCCAGAGGCTCGTTCCCCTCACAATGTTTATTGTTGTCTGTTATTTCTTCTCCAGGAAGTTCGCAGACAGTAAAAAGTCCACTCCTTACAAGATTGATCCCAACGGAGTTTCCATTTTCATCAACAGCAAGATTTTTATCAAAAGGATTTTCAAGAGCAGAGTTAACAGTAAAAAATTCAGAATCAAGCAAAGCGAGAAAAAAATCGTTGAACTGAGTGCAAATATAAGCTGAATAGTCGGCACTGAAAAAATAAACATCAAAACTGAATGAATTGGCATTTGCCGGAGCTTTGATCTCAAAAGTGAGCATCAATGGATCTCTTGTGGGATTATTTGAAGGAGAGTGTTCTTTACAATCGGGAGATTTCGGAAATTTGTTGCCGTTAGCCGCATACCAGTCAGATGGTGCAGTTGATGTTTTTGCGTTGTTAACATTCAGATTACTGACCGGATTAGAAGCAGTTCCTGTGGAAAGAGCAAGAAAAGAATCTCCCGAAACAGGTACTATAATATCTCCAAAAGAGTTAAAAACAGCATACTGGTTTTCAGGAACTTCTCCGCTTCCTGTTCCATCCGTAAAAGTTAAGGAAGCACTGACTAAACCATAAGGGAAATCTGTTGAAACAGGACACAAATCCATTGCCTTTGCAAGCTTTACCGGATCGTTCGTCTTTGAACTGATACCGCTGTCACAAATTGGAGTAATAAGTTCACCGGTATTGCCGGTATCTCCAGTGTTTCCGGTGTCACCGGTATTTCCGGTGTCTCCAGTGTCTCC
>SLGQ01000020.1 GCA_007136595.1 Candidatus Sumerlaeota bacterium
CAGCAGCAGGAGTTTTTGAAGAAGTTGGCGGACTTCCCGAAGATGTGGAAAACATGACTTTTATTGAGCAGGGCGACAACATTTTTATTGCCGGCAATTATGGCAGCTACATTGAAATGTTTGAAATATCACAGAATCCATCCGGAGGACACAGCGTAACACACATTGATTCAGGGATAAAACCTTCATCAAGAACGCTGTTTAATATTTACAGCGACGAAACAGGAATATACCTTGCAGGCGGGGGAAACACAGACGGACAGACAATAGAGGTGAAAAGAGATGTCTGGAAGTTTGAAAAGGAGACTGGCTGGCAGACAATAAAAGGTGATACCGGCAAAGATCTTTTTAAGCTTATGATCAGAAAAACAGAAAACATTCTTCTCCTTGTATCTCAAACCGGTCTCAATGGAAACAATGCCGCATATATTACACTTGATGTGAATACCGGTGAAATACTGGAAGAGGGGTTTGTTGCGGTTAAAGGTCCCGGCTATTATGCTGCAAATGAAAATCTCTGTAAATATACTGATGCCAATGTTTTCTGGTCGGGATTTGAATCGGCAGGATATTGCAGCAGGTTTATTGCACCTGACTATGGATATTTCAATGCCGGAATAAAGATAAATGCAGTTGACGGAGTTGGAAAGTATCTTTTTGCCGCTCATAACAGCGGAATAAGGATATATGACATTTCAGACCCGGTTTCACCTGAGTACAAAAGCAACTTTGTTCTGTACGGACCGGTAAAAGATTTGATTGTAACTGGTGAACTGATTTTTGCTGCCACAGGCAACGGTATTTCAATTCTGAGATTGACACATTCCGGGCTTGTTTTAAAGAAGCACATAGCGTCTTACGGAGACAGTGCCGTGATAAAACAGTTTGGAGATTATCTTATAATAGGAGACGGACAAGGTCTTAAAAAGCTAAGTCTTTCAACTCTGGAGATAACGCAAAGCGTGAATACATCGGGAGATGTTTCAACGCTGGTAATTGTTGACGGCATCATACATCTTTATGACTGGGCAGGACTTAAAAGGTATAATGTTGATTCGTTTCAAAGAATTACAACATCGTCAAGCTACAGGAATAATCCGAAACTTGCTGTAACAGAAGACAAAAAAATCATAGTTTCTTATGGAGGCAAGGTATATCAACTTACCTATAATGGAAACACTCCTGTCTATACTGAAAAATCGGGTGACCCTGCTGAAGTGCAAAAAGGATATGCTTTTAACAGTTACGCATATTTCCCGAAAGGAAACGGTATAAAGATAAGTGCCGGCAGCATTGCTTTGCCAGTGTGTGGAAACGGAATTAAAGAATATGGCGAAACATGTGACGGTGATACAGTCCCATGCACAACACTGGGATCCAACTATACAGGGGGATATGCAACTTGCAATTCCGCATGTAGCGGATACAATACTGTTAACTGTCAAGTATGTGACGGATGGGGATGCTGAAGCGGAGGATTTAAATGATCAAGATTTTAATAGCTTATGTTTTGTTTTTTTGTTTGTCCTGTACATCCTGCAATGGTAAAAACGGGAATAGTGATGCCGACGATATTAACGATTTTCCTGATTCTGATAAAGATACTGAAACTGTTGATGGGGAAAAGGACTTGTCCGATGATTTGTCAGACGAAGCTGACACGGAGCCGGAAGTTCCCGATGTTAGTGATGAGGAATACATTGACAATGATTATCAGGGGGCGGAAGAATGTCCTGATCTGATTGATGCGAAGTTTCCCTATTACAATGATGATAAGAGCATTCATTTCTGCCGTAAATGTGATAAACCGACAGTTAAAGATCCTCAATGTGTTGAAAATCTATGGAAAGATACTGCTGCCGCCCTTTACAAGGTTAAACCTGAAGCTGAATGTGAGAACGGATATCCATGTGATATGGATTCAATTGTTCCGGGTACGATAGAAACATGGGAGGAAATTGAAGAAATGGTTGGCAAAAAGCTCCCATATAGACCTCACGAGTGCGACAGGGTGCTAAACCATGCCCGGTGGGCGGCAGATTCTACAGCGGGAGCAGTTAAACATTTCAATATAAGTGGTGGGAAAGTTGGTCTGTTTTTAACGAATCTGGAGGTTGATTATAAGAAATACAGGACAGATAGAAAAGCAATGGAATATGATCCTGCGACACAGAAATACAGGGCGCTTTCACCTTCCACGATGGAAGAAGGAGCATATAACAAAGGATGTATGTTCCATGTAATAAACAATTTCAATTTCAGCTCTGAAACCAACAATATAACCCGCTATCTCGCATACTCCTGTACAGACGGCAGGAGAAGGGTAATTTATCCCCGAACAATAAGATATGTCTCATACACACCTGCATTGAATGACAACTGGGTGATAGCAAATGTTCAGGAAGAAGACGGTGGACCGAAATATACGATGTATGCAAAGGTGGATTCCTGGAAATGGACAAAGTTGATGCCGGAATTGTCTTATCGTCCAAACATTGTAAATGATAAAGGAGTGTTTTATACGGGCGAATTTAAAGCATATTACTGTGATTTTTCAAAGAAGCCTGAAAGTGTGGAAGATTGTGTTCTGATAAATGAAAATGAAACTGAAGAGGTCAGGTATCCTGTTGCAAGTATTGACGATGACACTGAGATACTTTATGAAACTTTTACCGGAGGCAAGTTTGTAATTAAACGGCTTAAGATCGGTGAAGGCGGTAAAAAAGAGTATTCAGTATATTTGTCCGGTTTTTTGTCTGAAAATGAAACATGGAAACCTTATGGACTGGGTTTGAGAAAAGTTACGGGAGACACACTGCTGTACAATGAATTCCTTTTTGAAAACAGTGGAAAAGTAGATGGTAATGCATGTTTTTATAACAGAAAAACTGAAAAAAAACATTGTATGAAAAAAGTGTCAGAATCGGAGCAATATAATATCAGTTTTTTAGAATGGGAAGGAAAGTGGTTGGTTTATCAGTTTATAGGTAGATCCACACAGGCAGTAAGAGATCTTGATTGCTACTGTGAAAAAGAAGGGGTGTGTCCGTTTGAATAGCCATGAGCTTGAACCATCATAAGTTTATCTAATC
>SLGQ01000101.1 GCA_007136595.1 Candidatus Sumerlaeota bacterium
AAAATGCAGAAAAAAATGGCTGCTGTCGAGGCTGAATTTAAAAATGAAATATTCAGGATAGAAGCGGGTGGGGGAGCTGTCGCCATAACCATGAACGGTGATATGAAAGTGACAGACATTGATATTTCCGAAGACCTTGCTAAAAGCGATGATGTTGAAATGCTTCAGGATCTTATTGTTGCCACAGTAAATCAGAGTATCGACAAGGTGAGAAAAGAAAAGGAAGCAAAAATGTCCAAAGTTCTCGGTAAAGTTGGCGGAATGCCGGGATTGTTCTGAGGTAATATGATTCGCAACGATGTAAGAAAGCTCATAGAGGAGTTGACAAAACTCCCCGGAATATCTTTAAAGATCGCCCATAAAGTTGCTTACTCCATCTTAAATGATGCTTCTTTGAAAGAAGTGATTAAAAATATTGCTGATACAGCAGAAAAGATCCAAGTGTGTCCAGATTGCGGTTTTTTCAGATCAAAAGATGACGGATGTGATAACTGCCATGAAAAAACTGATGAAATATGTGTAGTTGCAACTTACAGCGACATGTCAGCCATTGAAAGGTCCGGTTGTTTTAAAGGTTCCTACCATATTCTCGGCGGGCTTATCGCCCCTTTGGAAAATATGCTTCCCGAGGATCTGCTGGTGGATCAGCTTAAAAGGAGAGTTGAATTAAATCAGGGGGTTGAAGTTCTGCTTGCTTTGCCTTTTTCAATAGAAGGGGATGCGACAGTGATTTATATTCAGGATATGTTACAAGGATTAAATTTAAAACTGACCCGTATTGCAAGAGGTCTTCCATCCGGGGCGGCACTTGATGTGCTTGACCGGAGAACAGTTCTTGAAGCACTGCAGGGCAGAAGTTATATTAACTGAAACTTGATATAGGAGGATCTTATGCCTAAGAAGAAAATTATGAAATGTATCGACGGAAACCACGCTGCAACACATTCCAGCTATGCTTTGACAGAAGTTGCCGCGATTTATCCTATCACTCCAAGTTCAAACATGGGTGAAAATGCTGATGAGTGGAGTGCTTACGGCAGAAAAAACATTTTTGGGGAACAGGTTATTGTTACTGAACTTCAATCTGAAGGTGGAGCAAGCGGAGCTGTTCACGGATCTCTGAGCGCCGGCGCTCTTACTACCAGCTATACCGCTTCGCAGGGCCTTTTGCTGATGATACCCAATCTTTACAAAATGGCAGGAGAACTCCTTCCATGCGTACTTCATGTCAGTGCCAGAGCAGTTGCGGCACATGCTCTTTCAATTTTTGGAGACCACAGTGATGTAATGGCATGCCGCCAGACAGGTGCAGGTATGATAGCAAGCTGTTCTGTTCAGGAATCTTTGGATCTCGGTCTTGCAACACACATTGCAGCAATTAGATCAAGTCTTCCTTTCATTCACTTTTTTGACGGTTTCAGAACAAGTCATGAAATTGCAAAAGTTGAAATGATAGATTATGAAGATATCAAAAAAATCGCACCTTATGATGAAATAAGGGAATTTAAAGAAAAAGCAATGAATCCTGACAGACCTGTTTTTAAAGGAACTGCTCAGAATCCTGATATTTTCTTCCAGGCAAAGGAAGCTTCAAATTCTTACTACGACAGAGCACCGATGATAGTCGAAGAAGCTTTTGAAAGAGTTCACTCAATAACAGGAAGAAAATACCATCTTTTTGATTACTACGGACATGCAGAAGCTGAAAGAGTTATAATTGCTATGGGCAGCGGATGCGAAACAATAGAAGAAACGATCAATTATCTTCTGGATAAAGGAGAAAAAGTGGGTCTTATTAAAGTGAGACTTTACAGACCTTTCAGTGCCAAACATTTTATGAGAGCACTTCCTGCATCTGTAAAATCGATCGCTGTTCTTGACAGAACAAAAGAACCGGGAAGCGAAGGTGAGCCGCTTTATAAAGATGTTTCAACACTTCTTTATGAAAGAAAAGAGAATATTCTCGTTGTCGGCGGAAGATATGGACTTTCTTCAAAAGAGTTTACACCCGGAATGGTAAAGGCTGTTTTTGACAACCTTAAAGCCCGCGAACCTAAGAACTTTTTCACTGTAGGTATTGAAGATGATGTAACTTTCACCTCTTTGAAATATGAAGCGCTTGACACAGTTCCACAAGGGACAGTTCAGTGTAAACTTTACGGACTCGGTTCTGACGGTACTGTGGGTGCATCAAAAAATGCCATCAAAATTATCGGTGAAGAAACAGAAATGTTCGCGCAGGGATATTTCTCTTACGATTCAAAGAAATCAGGCGGTATCACAGTAAGCCATCTCAGATTCGGAAAAGAAAAAATCCAGTCTCCTTATCTGATAACGGATGCCGATTATGTTGCATGTCACAATCAGGCTTATGTTTTCCAGTATGATCTTGCAAAAAATCTTAAAAAAGATGGAACTTTCGTTCTTAATACTGTCTGGTCGGAGCAGGAACTTGAATCACATCTTCCGGCAAGCCTTAAAAAAGACATAGCAAGAAGAAACGGGAAGGTTTATATCATTGATGCTGTAAAAATTGCTGACGGACTTGGTCTGGGACAGCGGATCAACATGATAATGCTGACAGTTTTCTTCAAACTTGCAAATGTCATTCCTTTTGAGGATGCTGTTAAAGACCTCAAAAAGGCAAACGAAGAGTCATACGGAAGAAAAGGAAAAGAAGTTGTTGATATGAATAATGCCGCAATAGATGCCGCCGCTGCCGGGCTTAAAGAATATAAGTACGACTGCGAATCATGGCTCCATGCGGAAATAAAAGAAATTGATATTAAAAAGGTACATGAGCCTTACACAGATGAAGCTGAAAAGATAATGGTTGAAGATATTGTTTCAACTATTGCAAGACTTAACGGTGATGATCTTCCTGTAAGCACATTTGCTTATGAAGATCGTGGAATGCTTCCTGGACCTGACGGTTCTTTCCCGACAGCAACATGCCGTTTCGAGAAGAGGGGAGTTGCAATTAAACTTCCTAAATGGATAGCGGAAAACTGTATTCAGTGTAACAAATGTGCATATGTTTGTCCTCATGCATCTATAAGACCTATGCTTG
>SLGQ01000223.1 GCA_007136595.1 Candidatus Sumerlaeota bacterium
CACCCGAGTTCTGAGATACATCTCATAGATGGTGAAAAATTTCCTGATCCGGACTCTATTCTTGGAAAATATCCTCTTTCAAGCGAAGAATATCCCAATGTTACTAACGGAACAGGGGTTGCTGTTGACTTTGTTGGTAACATCTGGGGCGTTTCAAGAAATTATGGCAATACAGATACTGGATTTGTAACATTTATGAAAGTTGACAGATCCGGTCCGACACCTGTAGTTCTGGAAGAAAGTAAAAAAGTTATTCCGGTTGGAAAGGGACCATATGTTTATTCGGATATGTTGGGCTATAACCTTAAAAATTTCGCTACAAGAGAAGGGTGGTACAGGAATATTTTTCAAATATGTGAATCAAATGAAACAACTATCTGGGATAAAATTCATTGGGAAGCTGAAGTTCCTGAAGGTACCCGTATTGTTATAAGGGCAAGGGCGGCTGACTATAAGGAAGATCTTCCAAGTGTTGAATGGATGACAATAGTTGAAGTGCCTGATGATGTTTCCCCGAAAGACTTGCCACTGAGCCTTCCAAATGGTCACTTCATTGAACTTGAAGCAAGACTTTACAGCGAGGAAGAAGGTTTAACACCGAAAGTGGGACTTATATATTTTGATTACAGATGCAGACTTCCTTCTTAAATTTAATCTTCCATAACCTTTCTGAATTCACCAATGAAAGGTTGCATGTCTTTCATAAGTTGAGCCTTCGGGTTTACCCTTAAAACCATTCCATCGAGATACATAAGGCTTTTTATAATGG
Source organism: Candidatus Sumerlaeota bacterium (assembly GCA_007136595.1). Classification (GTDB taxonomy): domain Bacteria; phylum UBP6; class UBA1177; order UBA1177; family UBA1177; genus SLGQ01. The sequence goes on from SLGQ01000223.1 coordinate 770, forward strand.
AAAACATATCCTTTTCAAATCGCATTCCGCTGTGAACAGCAAGTTTTATCGTTTCCATCATTTTCTTTGTCAAACTCACTTCACTGACAGTGCTTTCTTTGAAATCTTTATAGAGGTCAATGAATTTTTCCTTGTATGTCTCAAACTGACGGCCTGAAATGGTTGTGGTTGCCATAAGTTGTATCCTTTCAGCCGAAGCTTCATAGTCAAACTGGCTCAAAGTTTCAAAGAAATGGTACAATCCTGTTCTCATTTTTTTAGAAACAGAACTTACTGCACCGGTATCAATGAAGTAGAAATATCCATCATCATCTATCATGATATTGCCGGGATGAATATCTCCGTGAAAAGTACCGACGGCAAATAGATAAAAACCGTGTATCTGGAAAAGATCAAGGATCATCTGATAGTTAACTTTACCCTCGGATATCATGTCATCCATCGTTTTTCCTTTTATCCTTTCTGCAACGAGATACCTTTCTCCTGAAAGCTCTTCATAAAGATGGTGGAATTTAAGCTTTGAAAGGTCATACCTGTGAGCGTTGTCCTGTGCGATCTTTTTGAGAGTCTGCTGCCCTTTGATCTCATCCATGAGATTGAGTTCCTGAGTTGTGTATGATGCAATGTAGTCAAGAATGGCAACCGGATCAAAAACTCTTTCAAGTTTAGGATAAAAAAATATCAGAGTTTTCATGACACCTTTAAGCCTTTTGATATCTTTGAGGAACTGTTCAAGGTAATCTCCTTTTATCAGCTTTACCATGACATCGGTGCCGTCATTCAGAACAGCTTCATGAACCTGACCCACAGATGCCGCAACAAGCGGGTTGTAGTCAATTTTCTTAAAAGCACTTTCCCAATCAGTAGGAGTAAGCTCTTTAAGAAGAGATTCCGAGACCGATCTTTCAAGTTTTGAAGCATGTCCATATAGTTTCATAAGATGACGGCAGACACCTTCATCAAGAAAATCGATCCTTAAAGCGTAATGTTGCGCAATTTTAACGGCAAGAAGCCCCATGTTCTGAATTTTTTCAAGATCGGGTTCCTTTTTTCCGTAGATCTCCTTTAAAAGGAGTGTAAATTGAATAATGTTAATGGTTCGTCTCCTTCATTATAAGTTCCGCTGAAATTCTGCCTGATTCATATATCGTGGGCAGTCCGCTGCCGGGGTGTGTTCCGCCACCGGTAAGATAACAGTTTTCAATATCTTCAAATTTATTGTGTGGACGGAAATAAAGCATGTACTTAAGCTTGTGGCTTATATTGAATATTGCACCGTTATATACAGAATATTCTTCCTCCCACTGTTCAGGTGTTATTACAACTTCTTCTTCTATTGCATCTCTGATGCCATCGAAACCTTGTTTTTCAAGCTTATCAAGAACCTTTTCTCTCAACCCGTTTTTTTCATTTTCCCAGTTTATCCCACTCGTATTGTTGGGGACGAAAACCAGTACAAAAAGTGTTGAGCTCCCTTGTGGAGCAAGAGTTTTGTCAACGATCGAAGCATTTTGAACATATATTGAAGGATCTTCTGAAATTACTTTGCGGTGAACGATGTCTTCTATGTTTTTGCGGTAATCCTGTGCAAACAGGATGTTGTGATGGGGGTGTTCATATATTTTGTTAACCCCCAGATACATGAGAAATCCCGAGCAACTGTACTCAAGAGATTCGATCTTGCTGTTGTTATATTTTTTACGGTGTTTTTCATCAACGAGCTTAGTCATTGTATTTGCAAAATCGGCATTTATTACAAGGTGATCACAATGGTCCTTTGAGCCGTCTGAAAGCACTACCCCTTTGGCTGTTCCATTTTCAACTATTATTTCCTCAACTTTTGAATCAAGATTTATCTTCCCGCCATATTCTGTTATCACTTTTGCCATGGCTTCAGATATTTTGTTCAGTCCACCTTCAACATGATAAATACCCGCTCCATGCTCAACATAAGAAAGAATACTGAAAAGCCCCGGGCTTTCCCATGGAGACATTCCAATGTACTTTGCCTGAAAAGTAAAAGCTTTCTTCATGTATTCATCTTCATAATAACTTCCAAGAACATCGTTAAGTGTAGAGAGGGGAGTTGCGGAAGGTCCTGCGGCAAGAAGCTTAATTGAAAGAAGATCGCTTATTTTGTTAAAGGGTTTTTTCAATATCGGAAATATTTTTCTGTATTTTTTCTCTTCATTTTCAAGGTACTTGAGATAGCTTTCAAAACTGCCCGGAGAAAATTTTTCTATTTCCTGTTTCATCTTTTCTTTGTCACGGCTTGGAAAAAACTCTTTTTCTCCACCGTCA
>SLGQ01000024.1 GCA_007136595.1 Candidatus Sumerlaeota bacterium
AAAAATATATTTATGATCCCCCTTTTGACCTTTTAGATATTGTTGATAAATTTTACATAATTGAAAAGTTTGAAGATGGCGGATCAGATGTCCTGCAGAAATTTCCGCCCTTTCCTCATCCAGTGCTGATGGTTCATTGCGGCAAAAAAACAGGGGAATATATTTTTTCTGATCTTTCTATGAATAACAACTCAGTTCTAACTGGTATTCTTACATATTTTCCACAGATAAACCCCCTCCCTGAAACAGAAATCATAGGGATACACTTTACTCCCGAAGGTCTTTACAGACTTCTTGGCGTAGAGATGTCAACTTTTAAAAATGTTATGATAGACGGTTCAACATATTTTTTTGGAATTTCAGATATTATTCCTTCACTTCAAGAAGAAAAAAATCACTCAACCAAGCTTGAGACAGTTGCATCTTTTATTAGATCAAAAAACAGAAACAAGAATATTCCTGAAGTTTTCAGGACGCTTCTTAGAGACCTTCATCAGAAAAAAGATTTTTTATCTGTGAGTGAGCTTGCTTTGAAATATGGTGTATCTAAAAAAACAATTGAAAGATATTTTGTTAAATATGTAGGAATAAACCCAAAAACATACCTTATGATACTCCGCTTGAACAAAGTTTTTGAATATATTTACAGCAACCCTGAAAGCTCAATGAATGAAGTTATAACCAAGTGCGGATATTTTGATCAAGCTCACTTCATAAAAGATTTTAAGAAAATTTCAGGAGAAACACCTCTCTCGTTTTTTAAGAACAAATCAAACACTCTTGCGAAAGTTGTTTGCGATCTTACAGAGAAATGAAAAAAGTTTATCTGACACAGAAAACCCTGCATATATCAGACTTTCACATTGATTGAGAGCTCCCTGCAAATAAAAGAAGTTTTCTAATCATGATATTCAAATGCCCCCATATCGATCAGTCCATTTTCTGATACTCTGGGATTGCCTTTTAAATCTTCAGTTATTCCATACCCCTGTGACCCTTCTCCATAAGGTTTTAATGTTCCTTTGTCAATTGCAGGAGAGGTGTTTTGCAAAGTGTACCCTTCAGCAAATAGCGGGTCAGTATTTAAGTTTCCTTTTCCAGGATATGGATCAGGATCAAAAGGGTTCATCAGGTCAGCCCTTTTTATTAAAGAATAGGTGGCATAAAGTGTTCCTTCTCCGGCTATTTCAAGTTTTACTTTTCCTCCGCTATCGTCGTTGTTCCACAGGATCGAGTTGACAATCGTTGCTTCAGTTGTGCTTGATAAATAAATTGCTCCCCCGGATACAAGGCTTGTGTTAAGTGTCATTGTTGAGTTTAGGATATAGATTTTTGCAAATGTTTCCAGCAACGCAACCCCTCCGCTGCCTTCGCTTTGGTTTTCTCTGAACAAAGAATTAATAAGAGATGCTTCTGAACCCTCAATAATGTATAAGGCTCCTCCGCCAGTATTCAGTTCTTCCCCGTTTGAATTTTTTGCAAACACAGACGAAGTAATATTCACCTTTGAAAATGCTGAAGCAATAGCACCTCCTCTTACTGAGGTATTTTCATTGAAGACAGAGTTTTTAATTTCAATGAAGGGTGCCGCTTCAGGCGGTCTACTTATGGTTAAAAATGCTCCTCCAAATGTGAGTGCACTGTTTTTGTTGAATTGACAATTTACTATTGTTGCTGCTGATTCATTGTTAAGTATAGCTCCTCCATGGTTAGAGCTTCGATTTTCCGTAAATACAGAGTTTTTAATTGTGGGGTTTGATTGATAAGAATTAATGATCGCCCCTCCAAATCCAGTGTTGTCGCCTTCATTCATTACGCTGTTTTGGGTGAAAGTGCAGTTGTTAATAACAGGGGATGACTCTTGAATATTTGCAATGGCTCCGCCGTTGTCTCCGGCGTGATTATTGTTAAAAACAGAGTCCGATATTGAAGGGGAACTGTTATCAAAATTTATAATTGCACCCCCTGACTCTTTTGCGTTATTGTCAATAAATTTACAAGATTCGATTTTGGGAGAGCTGTTTTCTCTGTTGTGCAGAGCTCCACCGGTGTTTGCTATGTTTTGAGTGAATAAAATGTTTCTTAAGACAGGGCTGCTGTTAATATTGAACATTCCACCGCCTCTTCCGGCAACATTAAATCCTCTGGTAATGGTGAATCCGTCAAGAACTGCAGTGTTATCGATGTTCTCATTATAAAAAACACGATAAGAATAGACACTGTCATCAGAATCAGGAGCCGGCACTATTTCGCCACTTAAAGTAGAGTTGTGTCCTGCATTAAGATCTCTTTCAGACCTGTAAACTTCAGTTCCTTCAAATCCCCCATAAATTTCAACTCCGTTTTTGAGCCTAAAATGAACATTTTTTTCATCCAGCTCTGAAAAATCGTAAAAAGATTCTGGACGATAAGTTCCTTTGGCGACCCAAATTTCTTTTCCTGCAACAGCTTCATCAAGGGCAGCCTGAAATGAAGTGAAAGCATTTTCCCAACTTGTCCCGTTATTTGTTCCTGAAGCGGATGCATTTACAAAAATTATATTGTCAGGAATCGGGTATGTATCTGGTTCTTCATCAGGTGTGTCAATATCATTTTCATCATCATCATCATCATTGTTTTCATCGTCATCCATATTTTCTAAGTCATCGTATTCCTCTTTCCCATCCGGTGATTCGTGATGGTCAGAGATTTCAATATCATTTTCTGTTTCAGATGTGTCACCAGATTCATCATCTGAGACATCTTCGTCATTAATGATATCGCTGTCGCCTTTATCTTTATTGCTGTCGCTGCATGAGATACAGAAAAGAAAAAGGGCAAAAGACACAAAAAGTAAAACCAGAACTTTTTTCATAACAATCCTCCTAAACAAATGTTAGACATGTATAGTTTAGGACTTTGTTAATTAAAGTATTGTAAAAAAGAGTCGGAATTGAAAATTAAAAATCAATTAAAAAGGGCATCTTGCTCGGCGATTATTTTTGCACAGTCGTAAGTTTCATCTATCCTGACAAGTTTGACAGAACTTTGATCGTGAAGAGGGGTAACTTCCTTTTCGTTTTTAAGCAG
>SLGQ01000268.1 GCA_007136595.1 Candidatus Sumerlaeota bacterium
AAACAGTTTTGAGATAAAGGAGAAATGGGATCTTGCAGAAGGACTTACTGCTGATGAAATAGCAGTTTTACCTGAACTTAAAGTCTATGCAAGAGTTGAAAATGAATATGGACAGGGATTGCTCCTCATGGCAAGAATTGCCCTTGACAATGAGCCGCCAGTTCTGACACTTGGCATAAACCCTGCTTACACAAACGGTTCAAAACCTGTTACACTCAACATTTCAGCAAACGAACTTATCAGACACGACTCTCTAAACCTCCAAACCACAAACCCCAAACTTCTCTTTAACTGCCCAACCCCCACAAGGAATGAATCTCTTTCATTCAGTTGCACAATTGAAACACTTGATCCTTCCATTGCTGATGGAGAATATGACATAACAGTTACAGCCTCAGATCAGGCAGGAAACATAAGTGAAGAAACAAAAACAGCACTTACTATTGACAGAGAAGAGCCGGAACTTAACTTTACTGTGCATAAAAACGGTGAAGAAGCAGAAGGTGTAATATACCTCAAAGAAGATGATGAATTTAAAGTGAAACTTGTTCTTTCAAAGGCACCTGCTGCATTGCCTGTCGTGAGACTTGGGAGTTCATCACTTGATTGCAGAGAAACAGATGACCTTAAATACAGTTGCAGTGCAACCATAAAACCCTCAACTTATCCTGAAGGGATATCAGACCTCAGTGTAAATTATCAGGATATGGCAGAAAACCAGTTCAGCGGGATAATAGTTTCGGGGATAAGACTTGACTATACGGCTCCAGTTCTCAACACCCGGATAGTTCCGGGGAACAAATCACTTAATGCAAGTCAAATACTTCAGATAACGGTAAATGCATCAGAAGAACTTGCATCAGCTCCGGTTACTGTCCTCACAAAAGATGGTGGCGGAACAGTTGCTCCAAGTAACACTGAAGTTCAGGGATTGTCATACATTTATAGTTACCCGACACTTGCTGACGGCATATACAGTTTTACAGCAGATGCGACAGACCTTGCAGGACACGATGCCGTACAGGTTTCAATAACAGGAATAGTTTCAGACAGCTCAATACCTGTTGTGACAGGTACAGTTGGAGTTGATAGCCCGAGAATAAAACCTGAAGATACAGCAACCATTACATTTGCTGTAAGCAAGAATATGGATACAGCGGGAGCTTCAGTAGTTGTAAAAGTAGGAGATGCCAATGCAGATTGTACCACTTCAAACGGACTCAACTACTCCTGCACATACACAGCCTCAGGAACAGGTGGTGACAGCATAGAAACCATCAGCATCACCTTGACAGATGCCAGTGCCAATACAAGCACAAGTCAGCACGGGACGATATATGTTGACAGAACTCCGCCTGATATTGCAGGAAATACTACAGTGCAAGTAACAAAACCGGAAGGTTGTCCACTTCTTTCCGTTACTGCGGCAATCGGGGGGAGCAGTGTTACTGTTTCTTTTATAGTGACCGAGGAGCTGAAAAATGACCCGGTAGTTAAAGCAGTAAGGGGCAGTGATGTCATTCCCTTTTATATTAATACACAGACCGGATTTTTCTATACATTTATAACAGAAAATATTAGCTCTGATCACATTCAAGATGGTTTGTATGAAATAGAGATAGAGTTGATAGATGAGGCTGGTAACGGCAATACCATTACTTCTTCCGGTTTTGATCTTATGACAGAAAAGCCGGCAACTCCGGCGGTAGATATCAAAGATAAAATTGTTTACAGAAGGATTCCCTGGGGCAGCGATGTAACAGGATGGATAAAATATTACGGTATTAAAGCGAACGGTGAAGTGGTTGATGAAAACACTGTGTGGATTTATGCTTATGATGGTCCGGATCCTGCAACGGCAAGTGAAATAGGAAAGGTTCCCGTAGCAAACCAATCGTTCAAAGAGTTTGAGCTTAATCGTTCAGATCGAAAAGCAGTTTATGTTGCTGCTTATGACAGTGCCTGCAACAGAAGTGATGTCGTAAAAGTTAGAGATGTCGAATGGAGAGCGACAATGGGGGACAAAGTTCCCGGAGAAACATTTTCAAATCCTCATATATTCAGAGCAACAGAAATGATGAGCACTTCTCTCAAGCAAAAATATGTTGGAGAGTTCGGGGGTGGAGGTCTTTCTGAGCTTAAAACATACGGTGCCGGAACATGGAGTGAATGGAGAGGGGTGACAAACAGTCCTCTCTCACGAATTGGGTGTTCCATGGTATTTGACGATGCTCGCGGAAAGATTGTGATTTTTGGAGGTGGACAAACCGAAATGAGTGGTTTTTTTGATGATATGTGGGAGTGGGATGGTGAAAACTGGAGGGAGATAAATGTGTTGGACAAACCATCAAAAAGACTGTTTCCGGCGATGGCTTATAACAGTGCTTCAGGCAAGATTTTACTATTTGGTGGCAGTAATGGCGGAGGCGAAACATGGGAGTGGGATGGAAATAAATGGACACAGCTTGTTCCTGAAAACAGCCCTTCTTCCCGATCGCGTCATGCGATGGTTTATGACAGTGATAGAAATAAAGTTGTTATGTTCGGGGGAACAGGAACCTCTGGTCTTCAATTAAATAATGAGACATGGGAGTGGGATGGAAACAACTGGGAACTGATAGAGCCGGAAAATTCACCTTCGGCACGATGGATGCATGCAATGGCTTATGACAGTGCTCGTAAAAAAACGGTGTTGTTTGGGGGAGGCACCACAATGAGAAACAACGAGGTCTGGGAATGGGACGGAAATAACTGGGAGCAAATTGTGTTTGCTTCGGGAGCACCACAGCCTTCTGCTAGAAATGGTTCTGCAATGGCTTACGACAGTGTGAGAGAAAAAGTTGTTTTATCCGGTGGAGATATAGGCGGAAATGAGACATGGGAGTGGGATGGTGAAAACTGGGAATTGATTCAAGCTGAAACAAAACCGTCATCAAGACACTGGCACTCCATGGCTTATAACAGTGATACAAAAAAAATGTTAATTTTCGGAGGCTCATCGGGTGGCAATGAAACATGGGAGTTTGATGGTAAAAGTTGGCTTAAACTGGATGAAAAAGATAAGCCGTCGGGGCGTTCAGATACAGCCTTAGCTTATGATATCTTTCAGGAGAAAATATTAATGTTCGGAGGTGGAAAATCCGGCACTGAAAACGATGATACATGGGTGTGGGATAGATCAGGCTGGACTCTTGTTAATCCTGATACGAGTCCATCCGGACGAAAAGAACATGCTGTGGTTTATGATATAGCCCGGGATAAAGTGGTGCTGTTCGGGGGAAGATCCGGAGGGGATGAGACTTGGGAGTGGGATGGTGAAAACTGGGAGAAAAGAGCGGGAGAACACTGCTCAATGGAGTCGTGTCAAGTTTGTACTTCAGAAACCTGTCCTTCATCACGGTACCGTCACGCTATGGCTTATGACATTTCCCGTGGAAAGACAGTGCTGTTTGGAGGAAGATCCGGTATTGACACTAATGATACATGGGAATGGGATGGTGAAGGGTGGTTACGGAAAGATCCTGAAAGCAAACCTTCTGAACGGCAACAACACACGATGGTTTATGACAGTCTTCTTGGAAAAGTTTTACTTTTCGGTGGTAGTCATGGTGGAGATGAAGTTTGGCAATGGGACGGAACAGAATGGGAGCGTATCTATCCTGAAACAGCTATAAGTCGATTGCTCCATGCTTTAGCTTTTGACAGCTCCAGTTTAAAGACAGTACTTTTTGGAGGGGTTGGAGATGCATCATGGTCATTTAGTGAAGGAAACTGGGTGGAGCTGGATCCGATTGAAAAACCTGCCGGAAGATCGTCCCACTCAATGATTTATGACAGCACCATGGAAGAAATAATATTATTCGGGGGATTCAATCAGATACATAACAATGATATATGGAGATGGAACAGCGGAACAGCTTCCCGTCCCGCCCAACTCATGGAAACAACCTTCGCCGCAAGTGGTGAAACTCCATCAACGGTATTTATTGATTCAGTTTCAGTTGAATTCACTTCCGGTGGGAAAGGTGAAGTTCAGGAATATCATTTTTATCCCTTAGAAGTATCCTGGCAGGAAGCAGTTGAATTCTGCCGAATGGAAGGTGGCATGCTTGCCGGCATAGTTGATGAAGAAAAACAACTTCAAATGGAATCAGCCCTTATGCCGTCGCATATTCACACAACAGGTGCATGGATAGGATTCAGTGACAGAATAGTGGAGGGCAACTTTCTCTGGATTGATGACAGACCGGGAAAATACTCCAACTGGGCAGATGGAGAACCGGTACATGATCCGACAAGGAACTGTGTCTCTATCATGAATGACTTCAAATGGATGCCTTCAGATTGTGAAGAACAAAAGCCCTTTGTTTGCGAAGTATATGTAGAAAAAACAGGTTCACATCTCAAAGTATGGGATGAAGGAAGATGGAAAACAGTTGCATCAAACAATGCGGGACCGGATGAAGGAATGCTTGAACCTCTCACATGGACAACCACAGATCCTCTCCAACTCAACAGAATATTCTTCGGTGACCGCAAAACTTTGAACTTTGCAGTAACTCCGATAGCTCCCAACGGAACAGGAACCGGAGTCATCGCCACCGATTATGCTGAAGTCATCGTCCGTTACAGGATTGAGTGAGGGGTGTTTTCCACAAATCATAAATATTAAATTGACTCAAAAAAAAATATCTGTTAGTTGTGTGTGTGCTCGTTTGAATTGATATGTTGATGGTGACAGTAGTAAATGCAAGGTTCTTCCCGTAGGATTTCAGTAATATTTCTTATAGCGATCGTTGCACTTTTTGTCACGATCTTAGTTTATGATGAAGATGAAAGTTCCAGTGATATCAGTGATGAAGCTGTAACTGTTGACTCTGCTGAAGATGGTGTGTCCGGGCAGGTTGAAGAGGTTGACAGGAGCGAAGAAACTCCTCCTGCAAATGAGGAGGATGTTGAAAGCGGAGAAACTTCAGCTCAGGCGGAAATTGAAGGATCAAGTTCAAATGGAATGGATGATATCGAATCCCCTATGGGTGAAGAAGAGGGTCCGGATGAAGCTGTGGAAAAAGACAGCTCGGCAGTTGCCGACAAGGATGGCTTCATTCATGGGAAGATCCTTCCCCACAGAGGTTTTGAGGAAGCGCTGCTTGCTTTGCCGGGAGTAAGTCTTGTAAATGCTATGGAAGTAAGCAATGCTTTGAGATTTTCAGTTGACTTCAGGTTTTTGAGGGCGGGTGAAAATTTTAAAGTGAAAATAGGAGAAGACGGTAAAGTTGAAGAATTTGTCTATTATCCTAATATTATCACATTTCACATTCTTAAAAGAGATAGAGAAAAAGATGAACTGGTTTATTCATCAAAGATACTTCCCACTGAGCCGAGGTTCAGGATCGTTGAGGGGGCAATTGAAACAAGCTTAAATCAGGCACTGCTTGAAAGAGAGGATGTTACCGGAACAATTAGAGCCGTTACAAATAATGTTCTTGGTTGTCTTATAAGTTTCCGAACTGATGCAAGAAGGGGCGATAGATACAGGATTTTAATTGAAGACCGTTATTACAAAGGGGAGATGGTTCCGGGTTCCAGAATTTTATATATAAGTTATGAAGGGAAAAGAGCAGGGTTCCACGAAGCTTTCAGATATGAAGATGAAGACCCTAAATCTGCGTTTAATGCCCACTATACGAAAGATGGAAAAGCCCTTATTGCAAATGCTCTGAGACTTCCTGTTGACAGAGTCCATGTCACAAGTGCGTTCGGCTACAGAAGACACCCGGTTACCGGAAGAAGATCTTTCCATAACGGTGTTGATTACGGTGGTCCCGTCGGTTCTCCGGTTTATGCTGTGGCGGAAGGAGTTGTTGAACAGGTAACAACAACCCGTTACGGTGGGAAACAGATAGTGATCCGTCATGCTGACAACACAAGAACTTATTATCTCCATCTTCACAGATTCATGGTAAGACAGGGACAGCATGTGAGACCGAGACAACAGATAGCTCAAATGGGAAGAACCGGGAGAGTTACAGGTCCTCATCTCCATTTCGGAATAAAAGCTCCAAATGGAAAATGGGTCGACCCCCTTAAAAAAAGGATGATAGCGACACCCCAGCTTGCAGGACAGAAACTGCAAAGATTTAATTCCCAGATGAAAGAAATAAATACTCTTTTACGCGACACTGAAAAATATATGGAATGGCTCAGACTCTATGATCTCGGTCCTCAGCCCGGTGATTTTTACGACAGATACGATACTTTTTGATTTCTTAACAATCCACCTCTGTTTGAAAAGAAACTCTTTCCTTGAATTGATAAACAGTTTATGTTAATATCAGTCGAACAGGTTTTTTGAGGTAAACATTATGAAAAGATCAATTCTGTTTATTGCATTTTTTGCTTTGTTTTGCGGATGCGGTGGCGGATCCAACATAAAAAGTGACACTCTTTTAAGGTCATCTGCTACTCCCAAACCCCAATGGGTTGACAATATGGGGGCAATGAAAAGACCGGGAGCAATGTCATTTACAGGAAGATCTTCCGGGGCAGGAAGTGAAAGAGATGCGATAGAACTTGCTACAAGGAACGCTTTTTCAAACCTCAGCAACTATTTCGGTGTTTCTGTCAAATCAGACATGATCTCTTCTGAACGGGAATCGGATGGCGTTTATTCCTACAGCATAGGAATTGAAAGCAAAATTACCGGGGCAGCCATATCTGTAAAAAGATATAACATTGACGCAACCTATACTGAACAATGGAACCGGGGCAGAAGGGAATACGATGCCGCCATTCTCCTTACAGTTCCGGACATTGAGATGGTCAGAATAAAAGCTGAAGTTGAAGGAGCCGTATCATGGGCTGTTATGCCAAGAGAAAATGTTGTGAGGTCAAACAGTAAAGTTTTTATACAGGAGCTTGCAAGAAGAAGAGGTGTCAACTTCAGACAGACAGATATTGAATTGCCCGATATTTTAAATCACTCTGATATTTTTAACACCTATCAAACGGCATTTCTCCTTGTAATTAAATGTGATATCGGTGAACCTCAGGAATATCACGGGGAATGGTATGTCAGTATCACAACTACCGTTGAGTTTACTTCTCTTATAGAAAACAGAATAGTTGATACCTGGAAAATAGAAGAAAGAGGCGGTGCTTTTGACCCCGAAAGGGCAATTGACAACGGCATGAAACAAACTTTTAAGAAACTTATATCAAAACTTTAGGATAGAACGATGTTTAAACTGATTCTCCTTACATTGCTACTTGTTTTTTTTCCGCTGACCGGTCAGGAAGAAGTTGAAGTTACACCTTCCCAGATAGGTAAAGCTCCTCAATTTGTTCCTCCTCCTCCGGTTGTCACTCTTCCGGAAAACTATGAAGAGCTTGTCAACAAATCGCCGATGAACACAATGGAAAAGAAAATCAGCCTCATTGTGGGAGAGTCTGTCAGAAAAAATAAAGTTCTCATAGAGCAGGTAAATGACTTCATCTATCTTCAGGTAATACCCAACTATGCTTATTACGGGGAAAAAGGGGAAGAGCAGCTTGCCATAGACCTTATGGAGATACTTAACAGTGGAAAAATTGCCGCTCCCAGAGGTGCCCAGTTCATGAACATTTCATATAGTGAAATGATGGAAATGAACCTCCCTTTCGGAAAAAAATTGATAGACTCGATGATACTGGGAAGAGAAAGATTTACCGATTCGATAGACCTCACCTTTTTTGTAAATGTCAACGCCGTTACAAACAGGATATTCAATTCTCTTGAAAACATTAAAGAGTTCGAGGCTGTTTATAACAGCACTGAAAGATATTACAGAACCCGCTATAAAGACAGCCGGCTACTTTATCTTATCAGAGTTCCCAATATTATTTATGAAGTTGTCTATACAGGTGAGCTTTTTGAAACGGTCATAAGTAAGTATATAAGAGAATCGCTGTTCATTGCAAGGCTTTTAAGAAAATATGAAAAGGATATCACAAAAAAAGAAAATCTTGATTTTGACGGGAGATATATCAAGGGTGACAACATCCTTGTTGATCTGTGGTTTCTTCCCGAAAATACAGGGATGGTGGAAAAAAAAGGTGATGAGATATTTCGTCGGATACTTAAAGGTGAAAAAGTGAAAATAACGGGAAGTCAGAAAGGTTGAAATTATGATGAAGTGCAGTCATTGCAGTCTTTTGAACAACAACTACAGATACTGTGAAGGGTGCGGAAGACCTTTGACCCGTGAACAAAAGAAAAAATATGAAAAACTGCCGGAAAATTCAACTAAATTCCTTGATGAAGCCGTTGCCGCCGTTGAATCGATATTTTTTTCAGAAAGTGTAGGTGAGGCGCAACTTGAAATAAGTTCATCCGCTTTGAATCTTCACGATATAGTAAAAAGCAGCGGCATAATGATAATTGATGATAAACAGTGGGAAAAAGTTAAAGCTTCTGAATGTAGAAAAATATTTTTCAATGATGTTTTCCTTACCATTATACTTTCCGCTGTTTTTGCAGGCAGCTCAATGATAGTTTCCGGACTTACGCTGCTTGCTTTTTCCAAGTTATGGGTTTTGGCACATATTTTTATAAGTTTTTTTCTCTGGGTGATATTTCCATTTCTTACCGGATCGACATTTTCCGCATTAATGCTTTTCAGATCGGGTTTGTTTTCCGACAATAAAAGTGTCAAAGGTTCGCTTCAGTCCCTTGTAATACTCTTTCTTTTCCTTCAGCTTTACATTTTTCTCCCTATTTTATTGATGGAGTATCTTTTAACCATAAAAAAAATGGATTACATACCTTTTATATTAAGGGTTTCCGGAGTTGATTTTTTAATAAGAACAGGAGGAGATTACTGATGAAAAACAAAACATTTATTTTCCTTTCATTCCTTGTTCTGGTTTTTACCGTATCGTGCGGAGTTAACAAAGAGGTTCACCAGAAAGCACTTGATGATCTTGCAACAGCACAAAAAGGGATACAGGATGAAGAAGCGGTGAATCAGGCACTCAGGGAAAACATTGAAACGCTTGAAGCTGAAAATGCAAAAATGAAAAAAGAGATCCTTGAACTGATTAATGAAAAAATGGCATTTAACCGAGAGATCAATGGATTGAAAGAGAAACTGATAGCATCGAACACTATGGTTGAAACCATGATGCATGAAATCGAAAGATCGGGAGCATCCATTGAAAGCCTTGAAGCTAACAAAGAAGAGATGGACAAACAGAGAGAAGCTATGGTGGCTGAACGGGATGCCCTTTTGAAAGAACAGGAAGAATTGAAGCAGGAGCTGGAACAGTTGAGAAAAATGAAAGAAGCTGCAGAAAGAAGAAATGCTGAATTCAGAGGGATCATGGACAAGCTCAAAACCATGATAGATGCGGGAACACTTTCTGTAAATATAAGAAAAGGGAGAATGATAGTTTCGTTAAGTAATGATATTCTTTTTCCTTCAGGAAGAACAACAATGACAGATGAAGGAAAAGAAGCTGTAAAAGAGCTGAGTGAAACGCTCCAGACACTTGAAGACCGCAGTTTTCTTGTTGTGGGTCACAGCGATCCCACCCCCATAAACACCAAAAGATTTCCTTCCAACTGGGAACTTTCTTCTCAAAGAGCGATCGAAGTTGTTAAGCTGATGATAGAATACGGTGTAAGACCGGAAATGCTTTCAGCGGCAGGACAGGCTGAGTTCGATCCCATAGCAGACAATGAAGATAGAGAAGGTATGGCTCAAAACAGAAGGGTTGAAATTATTTTCATGCCGAAAATCGAAGAAATGCCCGGTTTTGAACTGGAGTAAAATTATTCCTCAATGATTTCGTAAAAGATTCTTAAAGCTATTTACTCTTTATTTTTAATTGATAGAATGTTCCCGAGTTTAAACTTTCGGGGGTAAAAATGCCTTTTGTTCACTTACATCTTCACACAATATATTCTTTCCTTGACGGTCTTGTGAAACCGTCTGAACTCATGAGCAAAGTTAAAAATATGGGGATGAAAGCAGTTGCCATTACCGATCACGGGAATATGCATGGTGCCATCGATTTTTATCTCAATGCTCTTGGCGGTTCAAAAACACTTGAGGAAGCACAGGTAAAACCGGTCATAGGTATGGAAGCTTACATATCGGCAGGGGATAGAACCGAAAAAACAAAACAGGATGCCTATCACCTTTTACTGCTTGCAAAAGATGGTGAAGGCTATAAAAACCTCTGTTATATTTCCTCTAAATCCTACATTGACGGTTTTTATTACAAGCCTCGTATCGACAGATCACTTTTGAAAGATCACTCAAAGGGACTTATTGCGCTCAGTGCCTGTCTCGGAGGTGAAATACCTAAAGCTCTGATGAGCGGAAGATATGATGATGCTGTTAAGATAGCCAAAGAATATCAGGAACTTTTTGGGAAAGAAAACTTCTTTATAGAAATTCAGGTAAATGGGCTGAAAGATCAGGAAGAAGTTAACCCTTCCCTTATTAAACTGGCAAAAGAAGTTGGTGCCGGGCTTGTGGCTACCAATGATGTTCACTATTTGAGCCCTGAACATGCTGAAGCTCAGGATATTCTTTTTTGTATAAATGAAAAAAAGAAAGTTGAAGATACTGACAGAATGCATCACGAAACCGATCAGTTTTATCTGAAAAGTGAAGAAGAAATGAGAGAACTTTTTGCGATCTATGGCGAAGATGGGAAAGAAGCAATTGAAAATACATGGAAAATTGCAGAGAGATGCAATGTCGAACTTTCGCTTGGAAAACATTTTCTTCCTGAATTTGAAACACATGGAAAAACTGAAGCAGAGTATCTTAGAGAAATATCAGAGGAGGGGCTGAAAGATAGATTCGATCAGCTTGGTATCCCCGAAAATAAAAGAGGTGAATATACTGAAAGACTCGATTATGAGCTTGAAATGATAGCGAAAATGGGGTTCCCCGGATATTTTCTCATAGTTTCTGACTTTATACAGTGGGCAAAGAAAGAGGGGATACCGGTTGGTCCCGGAAGAGGCAGCGGTGCAGGCTCACTTGTTGCTTTTGCAACAAAAATAACAGACATCGATCCGATAAGATTCGGACTTGTTTTTGAAAGATTTCTCAATCCGGAAAGGGTTTCAATGCCCGATTTTGATGTTGATTTCTGTCAGGAAAAAAGGGAAAAAGTGCTTGAATATGTCAATACAAAGTACGGAGAAAAAAATGTAGCGCAGATTGCAGTTTTCGGTCAGTTGAAAGCTAAATCGGCAGTTAGAGATGTTGCCAGAGCACTCAATCTCCCTCTTACGACGGCAGACCGTCTTGCGAAAATAGTGCCGGATGATCTTTCTGTTCTTTTTTATCCTCAATACGAAAAGAAATTCAGAGATTTTACTACCAGAATGATACAGGAATACGGTATTCCCAAAGAAATTGCAGATGATCCGGATAAATTCAAGGCAGCTTTGCAAAACAGACCTTTAAAAGATATAGAAAGAGATATTGCCAAGTCTCTGATGTCGGAAATTGATTCGTATGCTTCTGAAAGAGAGTTGATAAACAAAGATGAAAGTTTTCTGAAAATAATAAAAATTGCCAAACAAATTGAAGGTTTGCTCAGGCAATCGGGAAAACATGCCTGCGGAGTGGTCATAGGTCACAGACCAATCTTTGAACACGCCCCTCTTTTTATTGATAAAGATAAGAGCAGGGTGACCCAGTATGACAAAGATATGGTTGAAAAAGTGGGTCTTGTCAAATTTGACTTTCTCGGGCTGAAAACTCTTACAATGATAAATCAGGCAGTCAACTTCGTGAAAGAAAAAAAACCGGAATTTGATATTAACAA
>SLGQ01000053.1 GCA_007136595.1 Candidatus Sumerlaeota bacterium
GTATGCACTCCAAAGATGTGCTGCAACTTATTATGAAGAATTTGAGAAAGAGAAGATTGTGTGGGCGGAAATTGTTTTTAATTCAGCATTTTATTTTGATAAAAAAGGCTATTTCCCTGAAGCAACAACATTTATAATGACTGGTGAAAGAATCAAATATATTGCTTCTTTACTTAACTCTAAACCAGTCACTTCATTTTTTAAGAAATTTTATGCCGGTGGCGATTTGAGGGGTGATACATTCAGATACAAAAAATCATATCTTGAAAGGCTACCTTTGCCAAAAATAAAGGAAGAACAACAAAAACCGTTTGAAAAGCTTGTAGATTATAT
This sequence comes from Candidatus Sumerlaeota bacterium, assembly GCA_007136595.1. GTDB lineage: Bacteria > UBP6 > UBA1177 > UBA1177 > UBA1177 > SLGQ01. The sequence goes on from SLGQ01000053.1 coordinate 334, forward strand.
TTTATTTCTGAAGGAGAAAGATATAAAACCGCTTTTTGTTTCCATGTTTGAAACAGTGATAAATAGTTTGGTTTATGATCTTTATTTTGAAGAAGAGATGAAAGCTCATAATCTTTATGTGTCTGATTTTGTGCCGAAATATCTTATTTCTTTAAAACCTGAAATGACAGACGACGAGAAACTCCAGATTTGTGAAAAAATGTACCGGGCATTAAAAAACAATGATGAACTTACAAGAGCAATAATTAACAGAAATAATTCAAATCTGATAAAGACAATTCAGGGAGAAGGTGATGACTATGATAAGGCATGAGCCTGGGATTGATTTGATTGAATTGGAAATACTTGAAGAAATGAACAGAGGATGTCCCGGTTGTGTCAGAAGTGAGCCTTTAGAAAAATTGAGAAAGAAGGTTGAAGATAGGGAAAGAGAAAGAAATAAGGATAGTCGAGGGTTGTGATAAACAATGAAAGAAAAAGCTAAATTGACAACAAACATTAAAACATTCAATGATCTTGTTTTAAATATTGTAAGTACAGATGAATATTTGTCTTATTGCGTCTCAAAAGCGGTAAATAAAAGCCTTACTTTAAGAAACTGGCTCATAGGTTTTTATATTGATGTCTTTGAACTTAACGGTGAAGACAGAGCTAATTACGGAGACAATCTTTTTTTAGAGCTCTCGAAAGAACTAAAAAATAATGGAGTGAGCAATTCAGGAAAAAGACAGCTTTACCAGTATGTTAAGTTTTTTAAAACCTATCCCGGAATTGTGCGGACACTGTCGGCACAATCTTCTGGCACAAATAAACTTAATGTTTTTGAGATGTTATCCTATTCTCATTTTGATGAGCTTTGTAATCTTGATGATGATATGAAAAGAATGTTCTATGAGTTTGAAGCTGTTACAGGAAACTGGTCTGTCAGAGAACTTAAACGACAGATAGGTTCTCTGTATTATGAAAGAAGCGGGCTTTCTAAAGATAAACATAAACTTTCAGAATATGTTAAAGACCTTGCTGAAACAAACAGCAGCAAGCTTACTGTAAGAGATCCTTTTATCTTTGAATTTCTAGGATTGAAATCGAAAGAAGTTATGTATGAGTCTAATCTGGAAGATGCAATACTTGATAATTTACAGAATTTTCTTCTTGAACTTGGACACGGCTTCTGTTTTGAAGCCCGGCAAAAAAGAATTCTTATTGGCGGAGAACACTATTTTGTTGATTTGGTGTTTTATAATCGGATTTTAAAATGTCATGTGCTAATCGAATTAAAGGTTGAAAAATTTCTGGATGAAAAGATTGAAACACTCACAGAAGAAGAAACCGCTAAAAAAAGAGCAAAGAAATGAGCCGGAAAATACCTAAAAGAACTGAGACAATAAAAAGGCATATTGAAAGATTCGAAAAACAGTTGAAATCTGAGAAGAAGAAAACGGAGGAGAAATGACAGTTGACACTTACGAAGAGGATGTAAAGGGTATTAAAAAACGGGAAAAACTTCTTTCAAAGTTTCAGGAACGGTTTCAATCAAAAGGTTTTTCTAAAAAGACTATTAAAAAACACTTTAAAGAAATACCCGATGAGCTGATTGATCGTTATTTAGAGTCAATCAATTATCCGCTGGAAGATTATCTGAATGATATTGATGTGGATATTCTGATGAAGATTGTAAAACAGCATAAAGAACTTCAGTCATTTGATGCTTTGCACGGTGTAGCATGCGGATTTGCAGCTCTTCCACTTTTCCCGGGCTCTGATTCAAATAGAGGTCTTTTTCTTGGTTTCATGATGAAAGAAGTGATGTGTTCACTTGAGGAGAGAGATAAATTTGATGAAGCTCTTCATGTATTTTATGATTGCACGGAAGACTTTATGTTTGCAGAAAATTTTGTTCCATATTGCGGATCCTGGGAATTTAAAGATTTAGAGACAAACAATCCGAAAGAATGGTGTTCCTGGTTTATGAGTGCATTTATGCTCATTAAAGAAGCATTTTGCATGACAGAAGAAGAATTTTTTAAAGCTTTTCATCTTGAGCTTGTGCCGGTTTTAACATTAGGTTTTGATGAGGATGATCCTCAAATTGTATCATTAAAAAAGGGGATTGCCGAAAAAGGAGAGTCCTGGGAAACAGTCAGAAATGAAATTTTCAAAAGTCTTCCCGATGCACCTCTGTGTCTTTCGGAAAAAGCAGAAGACTATTTAGACAAACTTGAAAGAGAAATGGAATCGTCACAACGGAGTCCTGTTAAACCTGAAAAAGTGGGTCGCAATGATCCTTGTCCCTGCGGAAGTGGAAAAAAGTATAAAAAATGTTGCGAATCAAAATGATTCTGTTAAAAAAAATAAAAAACAAAAACTGTTGAAGGTGGGGAGGAAAAAAATGGATTCGTTTGAAAAAAGGGGTATTTCAAAAAAAGTGGTTGATTCGTTTATAAATGACGCTGAGCTTTTTGAGCTTGCAAAAAAGGTTCTTAAATCTGCCGATATGAATACGAACACTCTTAAAAACTTTATCCGCTATCTCAGAGAAGTAAAGCTTCGGGATAAGATAAGTTATGGGGAGATCTGTGAAAAAATATCTATGCAAGAAATTCTTGAAAACAATGAAATAACTGAAAAAACAAAAGGGGAGCAGATAGTAAACGCTCTATATAATGCGAGGTATCCCCAGTGGAGTGCGAAACAGGCTGAATTTACTAAACTCCGCA
>SLGQ01000267.1 GCA_007136595.1 Candidatus Sumerlaeota bacterium
AACAACTTTTTTCCATTCTTCCGCTTCGACATCAACTGCCAGAACAGTTACAACTTCACCGCTTAGCAAACAGAAAACCGGAGCAAAAGCTGACACAAAAGTGCCGTATTCATCAGTAAAAGGTCCTATGGTTCCTGAGATTCCGGTATCAAAAGCTCTGACAAATTCAATATGAGCCTGCTCATAAACTTGTCCCGGATAACTTGCCATAGGATCATCTTCATCATAATCTTCCGGACCGAAAACAAGAAGTCCGTCTCTTATTGCCATTGTATAGACACCACGGACATTTCCTGTAAAAGAGGTGTAAAGTCTCAGTTGTTCCCTAACCCTTTGGTACGAGGGGTTTTCTCTGTCTTCCTTTGAAAATTTAAGAGCTTTTATCCTTTCAGGGTTGATCGTACCGGCAATATCTTCAGCATAAGAGAGAATGTCTTTTCTCATGCTCCTGTCAATAAAGTTACCACTCCAGTTCGTTAGCAGAAACCCTGTCACAAAGATCACAATAAATGGAAGAATTGCATGTTTCAGAGGAACCGGACAATAACTTTCAGGCTCTTTAGAACCTAAAAACATTTTTGAAATAAGGTTCCAGAACAGTTCCAGTTTTGCTAAAGTTATAAAAACTATGACAAATACTGCCCAGAAGATGAAATAATCAAGCTGCTGAAGAAAAAAACCAACCATCAGTCATCTCAAAAAGTTATTGAGCCGCAATATTATACAGCTTAAAGATGGAATAAACAAGTTTTTCAAGAACTGATTGGACAACTTGTATCATATTGACTGCAAAAAATGAGCTGAGTATGAAAAAATTGAAATAAAAATACCGTTGACTATGTTTGTATTTGGACTGTGGCTGTATTTGAAAAAATTTGTCCATGCCGGTTATTGTTAATTTTTTTGTGCTGTGGTGTTTTATTGAAGCTTTTAAGGTTTTTTAACAGAGTTGTCGCATTTCTGACTTGGTCGTTCGGAATATATATCTTCATGATAATTATCCCTTCTGTCATCTATCGTAAAAAAGATTTTTCCCGTCAAATAAGTTTATGGGGGAGAGGATTAGTTAAGATTTTAGGGATAAATGTCATAGAAAAGAACAAAAAACCTGAACAATCGGGAGATATAATAATTTCCAATCACTATGGACTTCATGAAATTCCGGTTCTTTTATCATATTACCCTGCAATATTTGCCGTAAAAGATCAATGCAGAAAAAGTTTTGTTACAGGGAGAATGCTGAAAAAAGTGGGCAATATTTTCATAGATCCCGAAAATCCTTCAAAGCGGACTGTAGCACTTATAAAGCTTGTAAAAAAATTGAAGCGGGGAAAAAGAGTTATCGTTTTCCCTGAAGGTGAATTTACTCCCGGATCAAAACGGAAACCTTTTAATGCCGGACCATTCCATGCGGCAAAAAAAATGAACAAAAAAATTCAAGCCTGTGTAATAGATTCCCCAAATGACCGCAATGCAATTTCGTGGAACAAAAATGGAAATTTACTTTTCCAGCTTTTTGATTTTTTCAGCAGAAAAAAAGTGGATGTATCGATCCGTTTTTTTGACCCTGTGACAGTTGATGAAGACCCTGCAAAGTTTGCGAACAAGTGGAAAAGAAAAATTGAGATGGAACTTGAAAAAAACGAAATGGAAAACATTGTTCCCGACGAAGAACGGATATTTTTAACTGCCTGAATTTTATCAATGTGTGTGAAGTTCGTAAAACTGAGGACATGTTGAGGGGGGTGTAAAACTTCCTGTTGCTGAATTGGTCATATGGAGTTTCATTCCGAAAGTGTCCTCTATTGAAACGGTCATGTCCTTTCTGAAATACCAGAAATCTCTTACAGCGGGACAGACATATGCTGCATCTCCAATTCTCCAGAATGACTGACCTGACAGCTCCGTACACGGCACCATGGGCTCCCCGTGACCGCTGGCACTATAGTAATAATTTGGCAATGAACGGTGTTTTGTCATATCGGGATGGCACCCTCTCGACGAAGAATCATCGGGATCTACATAGCATTCCAGAGATAACTCAAAGTTAGCGACAGATACGGGGCAATCAGAATCAATAACACAGCCCGCCCACGATGTAATATTGAAATTACGCACAATATCAACATTCGGTTTAACATAAAGTTTGTAACCCGTGCCGTGCAAAAACTCCACATTATCAACGGCAGCCCTGAATTTATGAGGGTTGTCGTCGAAAAGTTCGTACTGATGTTTCATTCCGCCCGAAGCTGTACCGCAAATACGGTGATAATCTTTTCCCGGAGAAGGCAGAGGATTGTTTGAGATACCTACAACAAAACCGGCAGTCGAATTTACAGGCATGTGTGATATCCACGACGGAACAAAAGTGATAACAAGCCTTCTTGAGTCATGATCGATCGTTCTTGAAATAAGTTTAGGTCTGTGATCGTTGTTGCTGATCATTCTGATGGTTTGTGAACCGAGAAGCCGTGTTCCGCTGTGGCTCTGTCCCGGTGTTTTTGAATATATCGTATATTCAACTTCATCATATATACCGCTTGGAATGCTGCCTCTGGGTGGTGAATAAGTCGGGAAATGACAGAACATTCCGAAACATGACTGAGTAAATTCATGTATGTCATGTCTGAAAGAAGAATCATTGCAGAAAGTTTCGAAAGATCCGCCGCACGACCAGTTGCCTGCTGACTCATTAACTCTTGTTCTGTGAATTCTCCTTCCTTTCAGCTTGACATCAACCCTGTCAACTCCGCCGGGTATAGTCGCATTTATTTTGAAAACAGGGGAGTTAAGGTTGTGAAAGTAACTGGTGTGATTTGTTATCTCTATCTCAAAGGAAACAGGTGTGTTGTCAATTATGAAATACGCCTGTCTTTCAGTATTTACACCTGCACCGCTTCTTGCGACAACTCTTATTGCGTAACTGCCTGTGGTCTGATATTCAGGTTTTGTGAGGTCAAGCGAAAAAGCACCTGTAGCTTTCGTGCAATCCGCAATGCGTGAACCCGCTCTCAATACTTCACAGACAGTTATGGGACTGTCTGAGCTTA
>SLGQ01000197.1 GCA_007136595.1 Candidatus Sumerlaeota bacterium
GGGTAAAGAAAGAGATATGTTTTTTGGTGCAATTTTAAGGAAAAACTGATGAAAAAATTAGCTTTAAACTTTTTGATAATAATTTTTTGCTCAACTGTTTCAGCTTCAACCCCATATTTTTACCTTGAAAACGGAAAAAAAGTTGTTTTTGAAAGGGAACCTTATGTGAGAAAGTGGCCCGTAGTGAGATCAGGGGGACAGCTCCTTTTTTTAAATGGTGAGATCACTGCAAAGACAGATAAAAAATCTGATCTTGAAGCCCTGAAAAAGATCATCAGTAATAAAAAAGGGATGATAAAAAACATCCATTGCAGAAAAAATATCTGCTACACATCTTTTATGGTTGCCGATGGGTCGGATCCTTTTAAAATTACAGATCACATTCACCGGTCGGGAATTGTAAACTGGGTACAACCCGACTGGAAAGTCAAAGTGAAAACCCGCTCCATCCCTAATGATCCTTTTATTGACTATCAGTGGCATCTGCCGATGATAAATGCATCAAGAGGTTGGCGAATTTCTTACGGTGAACCATATTCAATAGTTGCAATTCTTGACTCAGGTGTTTCAATAGATCATGAGGATATTAAAGGTAACATTATCAGAGGTAAAAGTTTTGCCAGGAACCCTGAAACAGGGGTTTCTCCACTTCTTGATGCGAAAGGGTTCCACAACAATCTGGTTGCTGCTCACGGCACTGCCATAGCAGGAATAATAGGTGCAGTTACTGACAACTGGACAGGGATAGCAGGTGTCTGCGGAAAATGTTCTGTAATGCCTGTAAAATTTTTTGATTACTACGAAGAATACATACAGGTTTCAAGGGTCTTAAATGCTTTTATATGGATGGTTGATAACGGTGCTTCCGTGATCAATAACAGTTGGGGGGAAATTGATGTTGATGGTTCCGGCAACTGTATTTCAATAGTTGAAGATAACTATAGAAACGAAGCTGTTAACTATGCTGCAAAACATGGAAGAAAAGGGTTGGGGACTGTAGTTGTCTGGGCGGCAGGGAACTCAAGTTGTGATACAGCTTTAAACAGCAACTACAATAACCCGGATATTCTTTTAACCGGTGCAGTTGACAGATACAGTGTAATGGCTGGATATACTAATTACGGTGACAGAATAGATGTGGCTCTGCCAGATGCTTCTTTTACAACTGACATCCCCGGAGTCAAAGGGATGAATGACTCTGTTTTCCCTGATTTTCATGATCTTGACTACACTTCCTCTTTCACAGGAACAAGTGCTTCCGCGGCTGTAGCATCGGGGATCGCCGGTCTTATAATAAGTGTAAACCCTTCTTTAACTTCCAAAGAGGTTTTAAAATGTATGAAAGCTGCGGCAAAACAACCTGAGCAGATCTGTTATATGGATGAATCAGACAGAAAAAGTCTCAACATCAGTTCCGATCCCGAAAATGACCATAACAAATGTTTCGGATTCGGGGTCATTGATGTTGAAAAAGCCCTGGAAATGGCTGAAAATGGAAAATGCGGAAACCCATATAAAGGGTGCAGTGAAAACGATGAATGCCCTGCATATTTTAAATGCAGCAAAGAAAATAACACTTGCGTTGAAGATATATCAAATCCTCTTCCGAGATATGGTAAAGAAGCCTCCGGAGGCTGCTCGCTTCTTTTTATAAACTGAATATAAAACAACCTTGTAATATTTCAATTTTGATGTAAAATGGCGGGGTATTGAGGAGAGGGTATGATGAAACTTTTTTATGCTGTTTCAGTCGCTGTTGTTTATGTTTTTATTGCGGGCTGTTCATGCACTAAACTTGACGATGGAAATATCATATATGTTTTTAAGGGAGAAGTTATATCCCGTTCAGAATTTCAAAGCAGATATAATGTCTGGTTGAGAAGGAGCGGGCTTTCAGATTCTTATGAAATGAGGAAAAGTTTTTTGTACGGTGAGTTGTCCGACAAGCTTTTATATGAAACGGGACTTAGAGAAGGGGTTGAATATTTCCCCGAAGTTAAAAATAAAATCGATGAATTCAAGAAAAAGACGATAGTCGAGCATATGAAAAAAAGGGCACAAAAAGAAGTCTACAGTATTGATGATGAAATTGTAAGAAGTTTTTACCTTGAAAACAAAGAAATGTTCCTCAGAGACAAACTCCACAGACTTTATGCTGTAAGATTGAACAACAAAAAAATGGCTGAAGAAATTGCCAGACAATTGAGACAGGGAGGAAGTATCAGACTTCTTTCCGCCCGTTTTTCAACTGATGAAAATCTGTCAAGGAACAATGGCGACTGGGGGCTTTTCAGTAAGGATGTAATGGACGATCTGTGGAAAAGAGATGTTCTTGCCGCTTTGCCCGGCGAAATATTGGGACCTTATCTTGACAGCGAGAACTATTACACAATAATTGAAATTGCAGGGTATGCCTACAGAAGGCATTTGGGATTTAACAGAGCTTACCCTCTTATTGTTGAAAAACTTGTAAGTATGAAGGGCTCTGAAAAATGGGATAAATACAGAGATACTATGATGCGGGATTACGGTGCAAAAATAAATCTTGAGAATCTGAACTGGGAGCAATAATGAACGACACGATCACCGTCAAAGAACTTGAGCAGAAAATTGATGAGCTTACAGAAAAATCTGAAATACTTTTCTCTTCTCTGGGTATTAATGCTAAAAGAGAAAAACTGAAAGAAATCGAGCATATGCTTAATTCACCCGATGTCTGGGCAGACAACATTAAAATGGCGGGTTTAAGCAAAGAAAAGCGGCTTCTTGAAACAGGGGTTGCCCTTTTCAATGAGTTTGAGTCCAGATCGGAAGAGCTTATCATTGCCAAAGAACTTCTAAAAGAAGATGATTCAATGAAAGAAGAGGCTGCGGCAACACTTGTGGAAGTTGAAAAAATACTTTCCAGGATAGAGTTTCAAAAAATGTTAGGAGGGAAAACTGATCCTCTTAATGCAATTTTAAGCATAAATGCGGGAGCCGGAGGGAGAGAGTCACAGGATTGGGCGGTCATGCTTTCAAGAATGTATCTCCGGTGGGCTGAAAGGAAAGGGTTTAAAACAGAGATCATTGACAGAGTGACCGGTGATGATGCCGCAGGATTAAAAAGTATGACCGTTATCATAGAAGGGGATTACGCTTACGGTTACAGTAAAGCGGAAATCGGTGTTCACAGACTTGTCAGAATATCTCCTTTTGATTCAAACAAAAGAAGACACACCTCTTTTGCCAGCATATTTGTAACACCGGAAATAGATGATTCTGTTGAAATTGAAATAGATGAAAAAGATCTGAAAATTGATACTTTCAGGGCTGGCGGAGCAGGTGGGCAACATGTTAACACAACCGATTCAGCGATAAGAATAACCCACATTCCAAGCGGGATAGTAGTTCAATGTCAAAATGAAAGGAGCCAGCATAAAAACAAAGCTACTGCAATGAAAATACTCAGATCTAAAATATATGAAATAGAGATGAAGAAAAAAATGGAAGAATCTGCTGAAAATGAGAAAAATAAGATGGGGATAGATTTCGGAAGCCAGATAAGAAGTTATGTTCTTCATCCTTATAAAATGGTTAAAGACCATCGGACTGATTTTGAAACAGGAAATGTAGATGCAGTTCTTGACGGAGATTCACTTCTTGATGATTTTATGGAAGATTATTTATTAAAATACGGGAAAGAAAATGAAAAGTAAAAGCCTACTTATTTTCGGGTCAATTTTAATTGCAGCACTTATTGCCTGCTCGGAAATGTTCCTTATTTCCGTTACAGTCAGTTATCCTTTTGATGAAAACAATCAGGAAGCAAGCCCCTCACAATATGAAATTGATATAAATGACGGGCTGAACCTTGTTGATGCCACTCTTACCAGACAGACCGTTGATGTTACTCAAAATGTTGCGGGTCCGGCAAAAAATGAAATTGAAAACATTGTCAAGAGCGAATTCGGAGATAATACTGAAGTGGAATTCAACATTGAAAACCCCCGGTTTAAAACTGACGACTTCATTGATCTGATCGCAGGGAAAAGTATAGAAAAAACCGTTGTCATTGAAACGGTGATAAAACCTGCCGGCTTGCCTGAGGTTAACAGAAACTATGAAGAAATCCTTGCGTTCAGCATATGTGATTTTGATCAAAATAATATCTTTGAAGATGCAAAAATCAGGATGGATATCAAAAACATCAATTCTTTCTGTAAAAAAAGTGAAGAACAAAGGGAAATTGACCTGAAATACTGTCTTGCAAAAGAAAGAACCGAGCAAGAATTAACTGAGGCATGTGTTTTTCTTAAAGTGCGTCACGAAAATGATGCGATAAACATTGCTCTTTCGGAAGTGGATGACCTTAAAGACTATACCCGTTTTATCAATAAAATTTATTCAGCAACTCTTAACGACCTTACTTTTACAGTTCTTGAATCGCCCGATTTTAAAAATGATCAGGTTTCTTCACAATTTATTTTACATGCGGAGTTATTTGCCCAACCGACAGCAAGATTTCTTCCTGACGGATCCGAATGTTCAGACAAAGAGAACCCCGAATGTCTTTCATACGGGATCAACGATGAGGGAAAAATAGAAAATTATTTTTCCGATGATCCTGAAATAAAAGAACAATATCTTGTCGGTTTTTTTGGTGCCGATTCTTTTGAAAAGGAGAGTTCTATTGAACTTCTATACACATATCACGGGAAGAACATCCTTCAGAAAGCTATAAAAAACCTTGATTTTCAAATCGGGGCAAAAAGTTACTACATCTTTTTTCCCCAAGCCGGACGACCTGAGGGGAAGCTCTCCATGGATATAAAGGCAAAGCTTTTTTTTACTGTTGAACCGCTTAATTAATGATTTTGAGCAGGAGTTATAAATGAATCCTTCAAACTATATCATCTGGGATCCCAATCCGGTATTTTTAACGATAGGACCTTTGGAGCTTAGATATTACGGGCTTTTTTTCGCATTGACAATATTGATCGGATTTTTTCTTTTCAGAAGGATATTAAGACAATATGGATACAAAGATAAAGTGGCTGATGATTTTTTGATCTGGGGTGTTCTTGGAGTTATTGTCGGAGCCCGTCTTGTTCACTGTTTTTTTTATGAACCGGACTTTTATCTTTCCAACCCTATTGAAATTCTGAAAATTCACCGGGGCGGTGTTGCAAGTCACGGTGCAACGATCGGATTGATAATTGCAGTGCTTGTCTTCATAAAAAAGAACAAGATAAAGTTTTTTGAACTTTCAGACGGAATTGTTTTTGCCGCTGCGGTGGGTGCAACGCTTGTAAGGCTGGGAAACTTTATGAACAGCGAAATAGTAGGAGCAAGAACTACTGTTTCATGGGGGTTTAAATTTCTTAAAAACAGCTCCGATCAACATATTGCCAGAAATCTTGCAACAGGAAAATGTGACTTGATGGATATTGACTGCCTGATCCAGCATTGGCCCGTAAGACACCCCTCTCAGCTTTATGAAGCGGCGGGCGGTTTAGTCATATTGACAGTAATGGTGATCGCTTCTGTGATCTATGCAAAGAAAAAAAGACCCGGATTATATGTGGGAATTTTTCTGACACTATATTTCACTTTCAGGTTTTTTATAGAGTTCGTTAAAGAACATCAGGTGTTTCAGGAAGGGATAAAAATGGGTCAAATGCTCAGCATACCTTTTGTGATTTTCGGAATATATGCTTTTTATTATGCTTTTAAAAAGAATGAGCTGCCAAATAAGGAGAGTGGCGATGGTAAAAAATAGTTTTAAAAAGCTCTTTAGTTTTTACAGGGTTATTTTTATACTATGCTTCATGTTTCAGACATTTCATTTATCTGCTGATCCGATAGTTATACGGGGTGTTGACGGGACATGGCTCCCTGTGCTTGTCACATCATGGACAGAAAGAAATAACGGTGTCATTCTCAAACCCCACAAAGATATCGATCCCCAAACTTTAAGGACTAAACTGTTAAGTAAATTCCCGAATCTCAACATTGAAATAATCAATCGTGATCTTTTCTTTCCTTCTATAAACACTGAATCCCTTTTCTCTTCTATCGGCGGAATAGACATAGGCATTACTTTAAGGACCGATTCAAAATCTATTTTTAAAGATCCCCATATTAATATATACAGAGAGGGCGGTGACAAAAAAACTTTAACAGGAGACAATATAATTACCGCAGAAGTTCAGGAGGTCTCTTTTAATGAGGATGATGGCATCGTTTTTATTGACATCATGATAATGGAAAGAGCTCCGAGGGGAAAGTTCCGCAGGTATTTCGGCAGACAGAGAATAAAAGTTGTTTATACTTTGAAAGAAAACGGCACTATAGATAAAGATAATGTCCGCAACAAAAAATTCGGCAAATTACTCCTTTTAAAAGAAGGCTCTGTTTTTTCATTTATTCCTGAAGATATTGACCAGTCTAAAGCATTTATTATATCTGACTACTCTGTAAAGAAATTTTGAACATGGAAAAACCGGGAAATCTTTTTTTTGAATCTCTGGGGTGTCCCAAAAACCGCGTTGATTCGGAAATAATCATAGGCACACTTTTAGAAAAAGGTTGGGTGATAACCGAAGTTCCATCTTTGGCAGATCTCATAGTAATTAACAGTTGCGGTTTTACTCAAGAAGCACGGGAAGAAACTGTTGCAAAATTTTTCGAACTTAACTCTTTGAAAAAAGAAAATTCAATGATCGTACTTGCCGGATGTCTTGTCCAACTTTATCCTGAAATTAAAAATATGCTTCCCGAAGCAGATTTGATAGCAGGTATTGATGACATACCCCGTTTCAGTGAAATTTTGGCAAATAATTCCCAAAACAATTGTCCTGAAACAAATGATCCAACTTATATCGGGAACAGCCAAACTCCGAGAGTGCTTACACTTTCTCCCTTTACAGCTTATGTGAAAATAGCTGACGGATGTGATAATTACTGCTCGTACTGCTCAATTCCTTTCATAAGAGGAAAATACAGGGAAAGACCAGTCGGGGACATAGTTAAAGAAGTTGAAATTCTTGTTTCAAACGGTGTAAAAGAGATCGTCCTTATATCACAGGACACAACTAAATACGGCTTGACGGTCAACTCTTCTTTAAAAGAGCTGCTTGAAGAGATAAATATGGTTCCGGGCAGGTTCAAAGCAAGAGTGATGTATTTCCACCCGTCAGGGGTAACACCTGAGCTTGTTTCTGCCATCGATGAACTTGAAAAAATTGTCCCTTATTTTGAAATACCGGTTCAGCACATAAACACTAAAGTTCTTGAGTGTATGAACAGGAGATACGGCAGAAAAAAAATTGAGGAAATAATTGAACTTATTAAATCAATTTGCGGGAACAACTATGTTCTTCGGACAACTTTCATATCTTCTTTTCCTAAAGAAACCGAAAAAGACCACAAAGAAATGATAGACTTCATCAAAAAAGGATACTTTGATTATGCCGGTGTTTTCAAATATTCAAAAGAGGAAAAAACTGAATCGTATAAAATGAGGGCAGTCGCTTCAAAAAGAGCCGAAGCCCGCTTTAAAGAAGCTGAAAAAGAAGCATATCTTTCAATGGAAAAAAAGCTTGACCGTTTTACAGGTGTTGAAATGGAGATCCTTTACGAGGGGATTGACCCTGAACTGGAAGTGCCTGTGGGCAGAGGATGGCATCAGGCTCCTGAAATTGACGGTATCACAATAATCACTGACATTGGAAAAGAAAAACCGGGGCAATATGTCAAGTGCAGGATCATTGACAGGGATGGCGTTGATTTTGTAGCTGAATTGATCTGACCGGCTTTATTCCGGATAATCGACTTGTATTATTTTCCTGCATTTTTTGCATGTTACCCGTCTTCCTCTGAAAAGAGGTGACAACTGGTGCGCAAAACCGCATGAACATGTGAAACTCTCCCAGGAATCAGGGTTTTCTCTCTTGAAAGATGACACAGCTCCCGCAACAGGGCTTGTTTTATCATCTTTATGAGTTATTCCTGCTGTAACCGAAGGAACAGTAAGGAATTTTCCGCATCTGGGACACTGAGTGCTTGATTTTCCCATTGTAGGAGGCACTTTTATTTTCAGCCCGCATGTACAGGGGAGGAACATATATCCGTTATTTGCCATAATGAGGTCAGTGACATTTCTCACTGCCCCTTTTCGGGATATACCTGCTGCTGCAACTCCGGCTGCCGCAACCATCCCGGTTCTTACCGCTATCTGGCTTTTATCTTTCAACGCTGTGTCTGGAAGAAGTTTGCTGTCGCCACTTTGTTTGGCGTAAATAGCCTGATAGTCTCTGAAAGAAACTTTTCCTCCATTTTGAAGAGCCCTTAATATTCCAATTCTTTTGGGTGTAGGAGGATGAGTTGAAGAAGAAAAAAGTGAATCCTGATTTGAAAATGCCATAGGGTTTATTATGAACATTGGAGCCGTAATGCTGTTGTACCATATCAGGTTTGATGCTGTTCCCGATATTTTTTCAAGAGCGGATGCTAAACCTTCAGGATACCTTGTCAGTCTTACGGCGGTCGCATCTGCCAGATACTCCCTTTTCCTTGAGATGGCATAATAAAAAATATTTGCAAGAAGAGGTGCTATGATGGCAAAAACAAGTGCAACGAGCATTAAAGCCGGATGAGACTTTGAAGCACCTGACCCCAGTCTCCCTCTACGGCTGTTCGATGTGCCTGCTCTTGTTCCGATAATGAACCCTTTTGAGATCATATTTATCGTGCCGAGCATCACTCCTGCAAAAGTCATGAAGAGGACATCTCTATTGATAATGTGACTCATTTCGTGGGCAACAACACCTTGAAGTTCATCACGATTCAACGATTCAAGAAGTCCCGCAGTAACACATATAGCCGATTTTTCAGGTCTGATCCCTGTAGCAAAAGCATTCATCGCTTCATCATTTATAACATATATTTCAGGCATATAAGGTTGACTGGCTGCAATTTTCATCTCTTCAACAATATTATGGAGCTGTGGATAGCTTTCTTTGGAAACTTTGGTTGCCTGTGAAACTCGCAGAACTATCTTGTCCCCGAAATAATACGCAACAGATGATTGCACAGCCCATAGAACAAATCCTATGAAAGCACCCCAGTATCCACCGACTGGATATTCAACAGCAAGTCCGATAGAAACAGACAAACCAATGAGAATAAAAAACATCCCTGCGAAAATGAATTTTGATTTCCTTTTATTCTGCTGGATCAGTTCCCACATAAGGATTTACCCTGATCAGTTAAAACTTACTTTGGGAGCCAGTTTTTCAGCTTTGTCCTCAATTTCAAAGAAATCAGCCTTTTCAAAATTGAACATTCCTGCAATTATGCTTGAAGGGAACATTTCAACTTTGTTGTTGAGCATCATAACATCATCATTGTATGCCTGTCTAGAAAATGCAATTTTGTTTTCAGTTGAAGTAAGTTCTTCCTGAAGAGCAAGAAAATTCTGGTTTGCTTTAAGTTCAGGATAATTTTCCACTGTCAGGAGAAGTTTTGCAAGGGATCCGCTGAGATCAGCTTCCGCAGCCCCTATATCCTTTACAGAACCAGAGTTTCCGGCATTCATAGCTTTTGATCTTGCTTCTGTTACAGCAACAAAAGTTTCATTTTCATGTTTCATGAATCCTTTTGCAGTTTCAACAAGATTGGGGATCAGATCATGTCTTCTTTTAAGCTGGACATCTATCTGGCTCCATGAGTTTTTAACTCTGTTCCTTAACGCAACAAGACCATTGTAAATACCAATAACGATAATGACAAATACGATCACAATGATCAGCAATCCTAAAACAAAGATCATTCCGTTCATTGGGTTTCCTCCTTATTTTTATTTCCGGACATGAATATATCTCTTAAAAATGAAAGTACGGGGTTGTCTTCATCAGTAACAGAACTGTTTATTACATCAAAAAGCTCGCCGTGATCAAACCATAACCCATGATTGTCCGGACACTTGTCTATCAGGACTATTTTATCACCGGCTTCGATTTCAACTTTAAGCATTTTTTTACCGCATATCGGACAGGGTCTTTTTGCTTCGGAACATTCGCAATCTTTCAACTCTTTGAATGAAGCTACTATTTCCTCTTTTTTTTCACTTTCTTCAAGCATCAGTTCAAGCTCTCCCTCATCAAGCCATATCCCTGCACATGAAAAGCAGTAATCTATCTCTATTCCATGCAGTTCAAGAACCGCCATATCAGTCTTTTTACAAACCGGACATCTAAGCATGACAACTCCCCATCTTTTGACACAAGAAATAATAATCTATTTTTTTCACTTTTACAAATTTTGCAGAAAATATTACGGACACCGGGGACGAATGGACAAACAACTCAGTAAAAGAAGTTATGTCAACCTTTCGTGGATATAGTTTGCAGCATCACCGATCGTTCTGATGTTCATGATGTCTTCATCTTCAATTTCTATGCCGAATTCACTCTCAAGTTCCATAATAAAATCGGTAACATCAATGGAATCTGCACTGAGATCTTCATCAAATTTAGTATTTTCGTTAACCTTTTCTTTGCTGGCAGACAATTTTTCACATGCAAGAGTTGCAACTTTTTCAAAAACTTCTTTCTTTTCCATTTTCACCTCCATAGGACAATCTTAGTTTTCAGCATAAAACTGACACTCGAGTTCGATTTTTATTTAGAAACAAGGTTTTGTCAATAAAATGGGTAAAAAATCACCGCACACATCTTGCAAGTTGGTTATCCCATGTTTTTCTAAGGTAGGATACGGAGCCTGTTGTAAAATTTACTATCCACGCATTTTGAGGGGTCTGAGCTTCTTCGTCGCGTGTCCAGTATGCTGACCTCTGTTGTCCCACTTCAGGTGGCAGATAGTTGCCGGATGCACATCCGTCACTGCAATTATCATTATAACATGCATTATAACCTGTGCAACTTGAAGTAACTGTGCAGTTTGCAGTTTTATCGCATCCTTTGACAAGTGATTTCAACTCATCAAGGTTAGGGAGTCTCCAGTCAGAAAAACCTTCATAGTCAAGACTGTCACAAAAATCCATTGATC
Source organism: Candidatus Sumerlaeota bacterium (assembly GCA_007136595.1). Classification (GTDB taxonomy): domain Bacteria; phylum UBP6; class UBA1177; order UBA1177; family UBA1177; genus SLGQ01. The sequence continues at coordinate 11,053 of SLGQ01000197.1, forward strand.
CCTGCCATGTCCTTGTTTCAACGGCTCCTGCCTGCCACATAAGACCTGTAACCGGATCTGTCCAGTAAGGCTCGGGGATCACGACACATTTTTTATTTTCGCACCACTTGCCTTCTTCACAGTGAGAATCTTTTGTACATGTTCCTGCAGGTGGTTCGGGTAATGGCTGATCTTCGGGAATATCATTTTCTGTTCCACTTCTTACACACCTTATAAAAGCTTCAATGTTAAGAATATCGGCAGCACTGTTTATGAGTCCTCTTCTGAAATTCAGATACCACTGAGCATTCATTGTTGCACCTGCCGGAGCTGTGTTTGGAGTTGAAGACCAGAATTTATCACACAGTGTCAGGTTCCCGACCATATAGCAGTCACCGTTTGAAATTTCTCTTTCGGTAAGATAGCAGTCTTCCTCTTCAAGGTATGAAATTTCCGGATCATACTGGTTTGCCAGAGCTTGGCACCCGAGACATGAATTTCCGAAACCAAGAGAATCATTGCTATCTTTATTGCAATTATCCTGATGGGAGCAAGCTTCCGTTGTAGGACAATGTCCACCGGTCATTGTAGTTGAAACTCCTCTGACAATTGTTCTCAGTTCGTCAAGTGTTGGAACTCTCCAGTCATTTGCCCCTGCAAGGAATAAGTTTTCACAGTAAGCAGTCGCATTTGCAATTGATGTTCCAAATCCGCTCATGCTGTTAAACATAGGTGGTTCTTCCCA
>SLGQ01000005.1 GCA_007136595.1 Candidatus Sumerlaeota bacterium
ATGAGTTTTTCAGTTGCTGAAATGGCAGATTCAATAAGAAAATATATCCCTGACTTCGAAATAAGCTACGAACCCGATTTCCGTCAGGCGATCGCCGATTCATGGCCTGATTCAGTTGATGATTCTGCAGCAAGGGAAGAGTGGGGATGGAGTCCTGATTACGATCTTGATGCAATGACAAAAGATATGCTTGAGCAACTTGAAAAAAAACTTAAATAGGAGGGATCAATGTCAATTGATAAACTGAACAAAGCTCTTATAGCCCATGTTGATGATCTCAAAGCAAAAGGGATCGCAAAAGGTGCAGAGATGGTTATTACAAAAGTTATTCCGCCAAGCGGAGAATTTGGTCCCAGATACCTTGTTGAAGGTTACGGTGATAAAAAGTTCATGAAAATGAATTCCAACTCATATCTCGGTATGTCGCTGAGAAAAGATGTTCTTCATGCTGAAGAAGCAGGCTCTTCTGAGTATGGTGTAGGTCCCGGAGCTGTCCGTTTTATTTCGGGAACCCACAAACCCCATGTTGAGCTGGAAGAAAGACTTGCAAAGTTTCACGGAAAAGAATCGGGAATGATCTTTTCAAGTGCCTATGTAACTTCAATGGGTGTGATAGTTCCTCTTACAACTAAAGAGACAGTTGTTGTCAGTGACGAACTTAACCATAACTGTATAATCAATGCAATGAGACTTGCCCGTCCAGCTGCAAAATATATCTACAAACACAATGATATGGCAGATCTTGAAGCAAAGATGACTGAAGCTGTAGGAAAAGGTAAAAGATGCCTTGTTATAACAGACGGCGTTTTCTCCATGAGGGGAGACTTCTGTCCTTTCGATGAGTTCGTTGCTGTTTGCAACAAGTTCAACGATAAGTTTGAAGAAGGTGTTACAACCATAGCTGATGACTCTCACGGAGTTGGAGCTTACGGTGAAACAGGAAGAGGAACTGAAGAAGTTACCGGAACAAAAGTTGATATCATTATCGGTACTCTCGGAAAAGGTTTCGGTGTTAACGGCGGCTATGTTGTTGCACCTAAAGCTGTAACAGATTTTCTCCGCCAGACAGCTCCTATGTACATATATTCAAATCCGATAACAGTTGGAGAAACAACGGCAGTTCTTAAAGTTCTTGATATCCTTGAGAGTGAAGAGGGGCTTAAAATACTTAAACACATTCAGGATATGACACAAAGATTTGAAAAAGGACTTGTTGATAACGGATATGAAACAATCCCCGGACCTCATCCCGTTACACCTCTCATGGTCAGAGACACACAGAAAACATCTGAAATAGTTAAGTGGCTCACAGAAAACGGAATACTTGCCACAGGACTTAATTATCCTGTCGTTCCCAAAGGTGATGAAGAGATCCGTTTCCAGATCAACGGTGACCATACTCCTGCCGACATCGACTATGTCATTGATGTCCTCAAAGCTTATAAAAACAAATAAATTCTAAAAACATTTCTAAAAAAAGCACTTATAATATTTGTTCTGTAAAAAGTTGATGTTTTTGTCTTTTTCGGTATGATTTTAATTCAAATTGTTCTGAAAAAAGGCGAGGCAAGCGATGAAAAAATTAACTGTTTTAATTACTGTCATAATTTCTATATTATTATTGAGTTCGTGCGAACTTTTTGACACGACCCCCGGTTCGTTCCGTATAAAGTTTGAATGGAATGAAGAAGAAAAACCTGATTTTGGAGCGAGAGATCACTATGCGTGGGTAATACTTGAAGAATGGGTTGGCGGCTCCCAGAGCGGAGCGAGGCTTCTGATGCAGAGCAGTGCGTCAGCCTTTGACAAAGAAGGTAAGGTAAAGATAGATCTCAGCGATGTAGGGTACGGAGAGAACAGAGTTGTCAGAGTGGAAATAAGAGGAAGCGATAAGGTTCAGGACAGAGTCCTTTTTTACGGTCGTTCGGAACTGTTCACCTTTTCGAGCAAAGACCGTGATAAAGAAGTAAAAGTTGCAATATCAGCAAGACCCACCCCCGGTACGGGTATTTCCGAAGAAGACCGTTTTGCAATAAGAATAATGCAAGGCGGCACTGAAGTGACAAAAATAAATGATACAGTAGTTGATGTCCGTATAAAAGCGGTTCACGGCAGTCGTGTCATCATAAGCAACTCACTATCAACACTTGAGAAGTATCTTAACGAAAAAGATCCTGAACTTGAAGGTGTATCCGAAAAACCTCTTGATGACCTCAAAAAGATAGACGAAGACATTTATGACATAGAAGATTGGGATTTGAACAACGGACTTGACTTTGGAGAAGAAGACGGCGGCGAACGGATAGTTTACGGTAAACTTCTGAACGAAGAAGGATATCTTTCAGAAACCGTCCAGACAAGTGTCCTTGTTGACAAAGCGTTCCCTGTCATAGTGAGTCCTACAGTCAGCCCCAACCCTGCGAAACTGGGCGATACGGTAAGTGCGGTATTCAGCTTTACCAAACAGATAGATGAAACCACCTTGGAAATAGACTGGGACGGACTCGGTTTTGAAAGAGTTGAAACTGATTCATCGAATGTATTCACCTATACCCTTTCGATCACAGAAACCGTATTGGAAAAGAGCTATACCTTCAGCGGCAGTGTATCTGACGAAGTAGGTAACGGACCCGTTGAGTTTACCATAGGGACCCTTTCAGTTGATGTCACCCCCCCTTCACTCATAAACGAAACCGTAGAAGTGACCGATAACAAATCAGCCATAAAAGTTGGCGATACCGTTACCGTCACCTTTGAAGTAAGCGAACCTCTTGAAGGCACCCCTGAAGTTACCATAGACGGCAGAAGATTTGAAAGGGAAGGCGAAATTGACTCTCCCTACACCTACAGTTACACAGTAAGTGACAATGACATCGAAGGGATAAAAACTATCCTTGTTTCCATGAGCGACCTAGCGAGGAACCAGACAGTTGCGGAGCTTGAAGAGACAGTAAGATTTGATCTGAGCGCCCCTGAAGTTATCAATCCTACAGTTACCCCTGCCGGATCTCCCGGCATGGCAGG
>SLGQ01000288.1 GCA_007136595.1 Candidatus Sumerlaeota bacterium
AAAAATATAAAGAAAAAATATAAAAAAACATAACCGCCAATACAATTTGACACCTACGCCTTGTCATAACTGCTACCGCAACTTATTAAAAAATCCAACGGCTGAAGAATTAATCAGCAGTATGGCAAAATACTACTCGCTGAACTTCTGCGAGACCTTATCCCAGTTGACAACATTGAAGAAAGCATCAATATAGTCGCCTCTTTTGTTTTGATATTTGAGATAATATGCATGTTCCCACACATCAAGAGCAAGGATCGGTTTTCCTTTGCATTTTGTTCCCGGCATTAGAGGGTTATCCTGATTGGGTGTGGCACATACTGAGAGTTTTTTATCTTTTTCAACATTAAGCCATGCCCATCCTGATCCGAACTGGGTTGCCGCCGCTTTTGAGAACTCTGTTTTGAAGTTTTCAAATGATCCGAAAGACTTATCTATCGCTTTTGCAAGCTCGCCTGTTGGCTTGCCACCTTTTTTAGGACCCATAATTTCCCAGAAAAGATTGTGGTTGTAATATCCACCGGCATTATTTCTTAAAGCAAAATTTTTCATATCCATCTTTTTAAGGATTTCTTCTATCGGTTGTTTTGCAAGCTTCGTCCCTGCAACTGCTTTGTTGAGATTTGCAGTGTATCCTGCATGATGTTTCGAGTAATGGATCTCCATTGTTTTTGCATCAATATACGGCTCAAGAGCGTCATAAGCATAGGGCAGTTCCGGTAAAACAAAAGGAACAACCTCTTTCTTTTCAGGATCCTCCTTCTTAGAATCACTGAAAAGTGTCACCGAACTTAAAAGCATTGCCCCAAACAATACTGATATAATTAAAATTTTCTTCACAACTCACCTCAATTCAAAAGTTAATAAGCTTCCTGTTATTCTAAGCAACGAATGTCACAAGTCAACTTAACACTGTTTTTGATTTAATTTCCGGCATTCATTTTCTTAACAATCCAGCGACTGAACAATTTGTCAGCAATATGGTATTTTCCATGTTCATTCCGGTCAATTACATCGGCATCTGTAAGTTTTTTTATAGTTCTTTGAACTGTTGAAGCGGGTGAAAGCGAATGTTTCTGAATTATTTCTGTGGAATAGGGAGATTCGATCTCTTTTTCTTTTGCCAAAGCAAGAACCAGCTTTTTTTCATTTGCCGAAAAACTTTCCCACTCGCTTAAAAAAGCATGAGTTTCTCTTTGCAGCAGGATTTCAAGTGCTTCATCAACTAAGGATGGCTCTTTCAGCTTTTTTTCTGATATTTCATAGCAAAGACTGCAAAGCATCTGAGTATAGAAAGGATGTCCTTCAGTTTCTGAAAAAATCTTATTTATACACTCTTCAGTTATTGATTTGCCGCCACTTGAAAACCTCTCATTTATAAATGGTATCCAGTGGATTATCGAAATATATCCGACAGGATAGTGTGCCGCACTTCTGTAAAGAGGACTGGTTTTATTCAGGAACATTTCCCGGATCATGTGTTTTCTGCTTCCACAGAAAATATATGCAATCTCCTCATGATGCTGAATAACACTTCTAAGAACTCTTTCTGCACGATCAGTTTCAAATGATCTTATCTGGGGAAATTCATCAAATATGACAACCAGCTGTTTCCCCGGGTACCTCTGTGCTATTTTTGCAGGAATTGAAAGAACATCTTCAAGCAGAGTGCTCTTCTGATTTTTAGGAATTGAACTAAAAACAATGACAGGTTTTCCATCGTCGTCTATAGTAATTGAAGGTGAAATCAAACTGAAAAACTCCTTTGCAAAACTGAGAATTTTATCGGTTTTTGTCTCACAAGCCAAAGCAAAAGCATTTGCGCAAACCCTAATGAAATCATCTTCCGATATACATTTCCAGATATCAATATAGACAGGAATGTAGTCATCCTGTGGCAGAGAAGATATAAGTTTTTTCAGAAGGGAAGTTTTTCCCAACCGCCTTTCACCGAAAATAAAAAGTTTTTTTGAACTCTCAACAGCTTTTTTAAGATCAGTTAACTCCTGCACCCTGTTGCAGAAAGAATCACCCGTTACTGCAACACCGAAAGAAAACGGATTTCTCATCACTACCTCCATTACGCAAATTGCGTTACGCAAAAACAATAATACCGCACTATTGCGATAAGTCAAGAAAATTAAGCATTTATAGATTTGTAGAAAATTACGCAAATTGCGTTACGCAAAAAAAATAAAATATTGCACCATTCTTAAACGAACATTGGCGTTAAATAAAACGATTTAACGGAGGATTATGTTTTCATTGAATTATAGCTGTCGATATCTTCTTTCTTTCCAAGAACAACCAGAATATCTGATATTTTTATTCTCATGTCAGGTCCCGGAGAAATCACTATGTTGTTTGGAACAAGTTCTTTTACTGCGATTATAGATAAATTATGTTTTTTTCTAAAATCAATTTCTTTAAGCGTTTTATTTTCCATTGATTGAAGCGGAGCAAGTTCTGCAACAGAATAATCCTCTGAAAGAGGAAGAAAATCAAGCAGATTGTTGCTCATGAGTTTCGTTGCAAACCTTCTGCCCATATCTTTTTCCGGAAAAATTATATTTTCAACACCCATCATCTTCAATATTCTCTCGTGTTCTTCTGAAATTGCTTTGACATAAACAGGACTGATTTTCAGATCCTTCAAATTGAGAGCCGCCATTATAGATGCTTCAACATCTCCAAGAGAAACAACAACAAAATCAGTATCAGTGGGAACTATGTGAGGAATTGAATCTTTTTGCAAAACATCAATTATCACCGCTTTCATAACATAATTTTTTATCGACTCGATCTTATTAGAATCTTTGTCAGCGACGATGCAGTCGCAACCGCATTTTGACAAATTCAATGCCAAATGAAGCCCGAATTCTCCAAGCCCGATTATAACTGCTGTCTTTTTTCTTCCTTTATTAAACATGGCTAACCTCCGCTATCCTATTAAAACTCTGTCAGAAACATAAGTCTCAGATGTTTTAGGTTTTGTTAAAAGCAGTGAAAAAATCGTCAAAGA
>SLGQ01000014.1 GCA_007136595.1 Candidatus Sumerlaeota bacterium
AAAAAAATAGGTACAGTAATGAAAAAACAGCTTTTCGGGACCGACGGAATAAGGGGTCCTGCAAATATTTATCCTTTAACTCCCGAATCAGCGGCAAAAGCGGGAAGGTCATTTGCCCATTTTTTTAAAAAAGAGAATAAAAAAGAAAATATCCGTGCAGTTATAGGGATGGATCCGAGACTCTCTTCAGAAATGTTGTCAAATGCTGTCATTTCAGGGATACAAAGCGGGGGATGTGATACACTTTTTCTCGGTGTTGCTCCGACTCCTTTTGTAAGTCTTTTTGTTAAAGAGTACGGTTTTGACTTCGGTGTTGTCATTTCTGCAAGCCACAACCCTTTTCATGATAACGGGATAAAACTTTTTAACAGATTCGGGACAAAACTTAATGATGATGAAGAGCTTGAAATAGAATCAATATACTTTGGTGACCCTGAAGGTGACAGAGATACAGGAATATCCATAACACAAGAAAATATAAAGGAAAAATACTTGGATTTTGTAAGAGAAAAATTTGAGCCGGTGCTGAAAAACAGCAAATTCAACCTTTCAATTGATTGTGCCAATGGAGCGATGTCTCCCTATGTTGCCGATATATTAAGTTTTTTTAAGGGGATCACAGCTACCGTTTATTCAAATAAGCCGGACGGCAGAAATATAAATGAAAAATGCGGTGCACTTTTCCCTGAAAAGCTTTCTGAAAAAGTCCTTGAAAACAGAAGTGACGCGGGAATTGCTTATGACGGTGACGGAGATCGTCTTATAATGACCGACGAGAGGGGTCATGTTGTTGACGGAGACAAACTTATAGGGCTTGCCGCTGTTTATCTCAGATCAAAAGGATTGCTGAATAACGATATTGCCGTCACAACGGTAATGAGCAATGCAGGTCTTGATAATTATCTGGGAAGGAACGGAATATCGATGATAAGAGCAGGGGTAGGGGACAGATATGTTTTTGAGAAAATGGAAGAAACCGGGTCTGTTTTAGGGGGAGAGAACAGTGGACACATTATTTATACCGGGATAAGCCCCACGGGTGATGGTCTTGCGGCATCTCTCCTAATTCTCCAAATAATGACAGAAACAGGCAAAAAACTTTCGGAACTTGTTGAAGAAATTGAGCTTTATCCCCAGATCCTTGAAAAGTTGAAAGTAAAAGAAAAGGTTCCTTTGGAAAAAATAGATGGACTTTCCGGTATTATCGAAAAAGAAGAATCTTTGCTTAAAGGTGGAAGGATACTCATAAGATACAGTGGGACAGAACCTGTAATGAGAGTTATGGCGGAAGGTCCTGACAGCAAACAAGTTAGAAGTTCTGTTGATAATCTTCTTGATTTTTTAAGGAAAAAGGTGTGATTTGATTGCCGGAACAGGAATAGACATCGTTGAAGTCGGGAGACTTAAAGGAAAAACGGATCTCTGGAAAAGATTTCTCTCTCCAAAAGATTTTGAGTATATTGAAAAATTTAAAGATTCCTCGGAAAGAGTTGCAGGTTTCTGGGCGGCAAAAGAGGCGCTTGTCAAAGCACTTGATGATAAAACCATTGAATTCACTGAAATTAATATTGCCCACAATGAAAACGGAAAACCATATTTTGAAAATGTCCAAATAGAAGGAAAACTTCACCTCTCCATAAGTCATGAGCGAAACTATGCAACTGCCATTGTAGTGTGGGAAACAGAAAAATGATCTACAACGGTGCTTTTTTCTGTGATCTGGATGGGACTCTTGCAAAAAATAACGGCTCTATTTCACCAAAAGATAAGGCTGCTTTAGAAAATCTCAAGGATAATAATGTTCTGAGAGTTATTGTTACAGGGAGATCCCCCTATTCTGCCGATAAAGTCATTGACGCTTCTTTTCCGATAGATTATCTGGTATGTTCCACAGGGTGTGCAGTTTTTAAGTGGTCTCCCCAAAATTTAGTTGAAAAACATGGGCTTACCGAAGATCAGGCTAATATGGCGGCTGAAGTTTTCAGAAAAAGAAAAATAGATTTCATGGTTCTTGATGAAGTTCCGCAAAACCATAAGTTTTCCGTCCATATTTTTGATGAAGTTCATCCCGATGTGAAGAGGAGGATCGATCTCTATGAAGGTTATGTGAAAAAAGTTGACTATGATTCTCCGGTCAAAGGTTCCGCCTGTCAGCTTATAGGTGTTGTTTCAGAAGAAAATGACCTGATAAATGAAATTGCAAGTGAATTAAAAGATCTGAAAGTTTTAAGGGCAACTTCGCCGCTTGATGGAAAGTCGGTGTGGATAGAAGTTTATCCCAAACATGTATCTAAAGGGATCGTTGCAAAAAACATCTGTGACAGCTTGGGCATCAGTTATGATAAAACGGCGGGAATAGGCAATGATTATAATGATATTGATTTGCTTGAATTTGTGAGAAATCCTTATGTTGTGTCAAATGCCCCGGAGTCAATGAAACTTCAATATGTGACAGTTTCAAAGTGTGGAGAACAAGGAGTTAAAGAAGCTGCGGAAGATTTTTTAAATAAACTGTAAACCAATCAAAATGGATGCCGGAATCGTTGAAATGTTAAAGGCAATTTAGCCGGTAGCTCCACTTTTTTCTTTACACCTATCTTTGATCTGTTTGAAGAAAAAAATGCAGAACTTATGGAGGATCTTTCATACGAGAATTATGTGCATGTGGAATCTGCACAAAATTCCTGTAATGCACTTGCTACTTTTTTTTATGGGACTGATGACAGCAAATACCAAAATTTTGAAAAAGCAATGGAGCTTGCTAAAAGAATCTGTTTAGGTGATGTTCCTATCTGGGGCAGTTGCTATCGTGTTGCTAGGTTATATTCCCAAATGGGGGATATGGATTCTTCTTTAGAGTGGCATGAACACGGGTGCGATTACCGCCTTGAGCCGGAATGGCTATCGTGTTTATATCTTTTGAGAAAGTATTATTTTGAAGGAGATGAAGAAAAAACGGATTATTATTATAAACGATTTATTGAAATCCCTATTTCCATTGAGCGCCATGCTAATCTTT
>SLGQ01000182.1 GCA_007136595.1 Candidatus Sumerlaeota bacterium
ATTTGCGCCCCTGAAGAAATATTCTGTGACGCAAATATTTTAAAAGAATGCAATGCAATTGGAAGTGGCGGAACAGTTCTTAAAAACTGCAACCCTGACGGTGAATGTGATGAAGGGTTGGGGAATTGTGTTTATGTTGGGGAGTTAGGGGGAGATACTGGAGCTGTTAGAAGCAATACTGGAAGAGGAAACTTTGTTGATTGCACAAAAGATGTAATAATAATTGAGTTTTCACATCGTTTAAATTTTACAGGTGATAGAGACATTACATTTTCAATTTTTGAAGATGCAAATGGTGATGATACTTATCAGAAAATATTCAGTGAAACTTCAACTATTGATGGAGATGGAGATAAGTTTTATTCAGCTGGAGCAATATCTGTCGAAATAAAAAATGGAAGAAAGTATATATTTGCCACATCATGGACAGGAAGTGTAGAAATGTTTGGGGGGGGCACTCACCCTGCAAATGTTGGTTTTGGAAATAGCACAAAGGGAATTGGCACGGTTGATTACTCTTCCTCAGAACTGGTTGATCCGCCATCAACAGGAGCTGTTTTTACACAAAAATTCTCATACACCTTTTAAATATACCCTATGAAAAAGTATAACAAATTTGATCTTTTAAATTATAACTCATACAGGATAAAAGCAATCGCTGAGAACGCTTATTTACCTGAAAACACTGATGATATTTTAAATTTGCTGAGCTCTCTTGAAAATTATTATTTAATTGGAAACGGTAGCAACATAATTCTTTCAAAACCGATATATGAAGAAGATTTCATAATTATAAGAGAGAACCTTTCAAATATTGATGTGTCCAATAATGAAATATATGTTGAATCTGGTGCGATATTAAAAGATGTTGCTGATATTGCAAGAGAAAATGAACTTTCAGGAATGGAAATGTTTTATGATATACCGGGAACGATCGGCGGAGCAGTTGTTATGAACGCAGGAGCCTGCGGTGAGGCCATTTCAGATTTAATAGAAGATGTCTTCTTCGTTGATATTCAAACTCGAAAGATGGGGAAGGTTAAAAAAGATGAGTTAAAATGGGGATATAGAAAAAGTGAGTTTCAAAATGGTGAAAAAATAATAACAGGAGCTTCATTAAAACTGAAAAAAGGTAACAAGCTTGATATTATTAAAAAAACAGCAGAAATCATTGAAAAAAGACATTCAATGCAGCCATGGGATATGCCAAGTGCCGGCAGTGTGTTTAAAAGACCGGAAGGTCATTATGTAGGTAAAATGGTTGAAGAACTTGGACTGAAAGGATATAGAATCGGTGGAATGAAAATCAGTGAAAAACATGCAGGATTTATTGTAAATTGTGGTAATGGAACAGGTGAAGATGTCTTAAAGATAGTTGATTTTGTTAAGGCAAAAGTGAAAGAAAAATATAATATTACACTTGAATTAGAACAAATTATTATTTGAGGGAGGCATATAAGACATGGATTTAATAATAGATGGAGGACTGTCACCAAAAGGGTCTGTTAAGTTAAGTGGTGCAAAAAATGCTGCAACAAAACAATTATCAGGTGCACTTTTAACAGAAGAAGAAGTTGTTTTAAGAAATTTTCCAACTGAAATTGTGGACGCTCAAAGCAAAGCAAATTTTATAAAGAATTTCGGTGCAGATGTAAAGTTGGATAGTTTAAAAGATGAAGCTACTATATGTGCAAAGAACTATATTAAAAATGAAGTTGTTTTAGAAGATGTTTCTTTTAGGACTACTTATTTGCTTGTTGCATCACAACTAATGAGAAGCACTTCTGCTGTTATCCCATATCCGGGTGGATGCAAAATAGGAGAAAGAAAACATGATCTTCATATAATGGTTTGGAAAAAATTTGGAGCTAATGTTAAAGAAAAAGAGGATGGCATTTACATTTCCTGTAAAAGATTAAAAGGTGCTTTAATATCATTTCCTTTTCCAACTGTTGGCGGAACTGAGAACGCAGTTCTTTGTGGTGCAGTGGCGCATGGTACCTCAGAAATTGAAAATGCGTATATTTCTCCAGAAGTCTATGACCTCATATCTCTTCTTCGTTCAATGGGTTCATATATTGATATTGTTGGAAAAAGCAAGATTATAATCGAAGGAAATCCCTCGGGTTTGAAAGGGACAACATATGATGTAATGCCTGATAGAATTGAAGCTTTAACATGGATAATATATGCAATTCTTGCAAACGCAGAAATAGAAATTCAAAATGTACCATTTTATTCAATGGAAATACCTTTAATCCATTTGATGGATGCTGGGGTTGATGTCTATAAAAACAGCTATAATGTTCTCATAAATAACAGTTGCGTTAAAAATGGTATTCAGCCTTTTGAATTAGCTTGTGGAACGCATCCTGGTATAATATCCGATATGCAACCCTTTTTTGTTTTACTTGCACTTGCTGCAAATGGCAACAGTCGGGTTATAGATTATAGATATCCAGAAAGAACGACATATTTAGAAGAATTAAAAAAGTTTATTGTTAAGGATAGTATTACATGGAATAGGAGTGGTAATATTTCAATAAAAGGCCCTAATGTTTTTAAAAATGCCGTAGCATCTGCAACTGACTTAAGAGGAGGTATGGCAATAATTATTGCAGCGCTGATAGCAAAAAGAGAATCAAAAATTATTAGAGCGGACATAGCTCTTAGGGGCTACAATAAGCTTATAGAGAAGCTTCTTAAAATTGGCGTAAAATGTAAGATGTCCGAATCAAATAATTCTTCAAAATGAAAAGTGATTTCATGTTCGCGACATTAGCAAAATTTATTCAGATGGCTCTTGGTATTTTGTCGGGGATAATTGTTGCAAGAGTTCTTTTTGCGGAAGGGAAGGGAATAATAGCCGCATATAATGCTCCTTTTATACTTGTTTTGAGTGCAACAGCATTTGGAGTTCCAACAGCATCGGCATACTTTTATTCAAAAAAAGATTGGGATATAAAAACAATTGCAACTCTTCATTCAGTTATGCTTGTTGTTGGTGGAGCAATAAG
>SLGQ01000207.1 GCA_007136595.1 Candidatus Sumerlaeota bacterium
TCTTCTGCAACATTTCTGCCACTTAGCGAAGTAAAATCTTTCATGGACGGAAGACTCCTCAATTACTATGCTTTCGTATTGCACGATGAAGAAAAAATTCCCATCCGGATAAACATCCATTACAAAGAAAACGGGCTTATAAAATATTTAAGTCAGCCGTATTTTCTCTTTTCCATTCCACGGTCAAGTGAAGAAAGTGTCCCTGAACAAAAAAAATGTGCCGCAATTTTTTCAAACAGTTCCAAAGCTGATGAAATAGCTGAAAACATCAAGCTTCTTGAAGACGGAGGATATGTTGTTACCTGCTGGAAAGGAATAACTTCTCCTGAAAACGGGAAATTTCTAAAGTCTTTGACAAAGTGGTTTGAAAATAATGCGGAGATCGGGAATGCCGCACTCTTTTTTAATGTGACACCTAAAACTTTATCACAACTTGAAATGGAAACAGGACTCAATATTTTGACAAGAGATGACATAATCATTGAAATATTTGAATCCCGTGCTGACGGCTCCAGTGGAAAACTTAAGCTTGCAAATGCGATGATCGAGCGGGAAAAAACAACTTTCAGAAAAAAAGTCAAGGGATTAAGCAGAATAAAGGGAGGAATAGGTCTGAAAGGTCCGGGTGAAACCAAAGAAGAAGAAAGAAAAAGGATACTTAAAAACAAAGAAGCTGCGGTAAGAAAAGCACTCCAAAACGAAAACTCCAGAATGGAGCTGCAAAAAAAATACCGCATGAAAAGAAATATTCCGACTGTTGCCATAGTAGGATATACAAATGCCGGGAAATCCACACTTTTCAATGCTCTTTTAAACGAAAAATGTGTTGTGGAAAGCAGTTCTTTTTTCAGTTCAATAGACCCGAAAATAAAAAAACTTCATATTTTCGGAAAAGAAATATTCATTATTGACACTGTCGGCTTTATTGAAAATATGTCTCAGGACATTATTGATGCCTATAAATCAACATTTTCTGAAATAGTTGACACTTCACTCATAATTCATGTGATAGATTCTTCTTCTGTACAATGGAGAAAGAAGAAAAAATATATAGAATCACTGCTTTGGGAAAACGGAGCGGACAAAAACAAGGTCATTACACTGTTTTCTAAAAAAGATGTTATAAAGATCAAACATCCGGTAAAAAACGGTTTTTTTTACAGCGCTTTTGAAAAAGAGGATATCAGGCTTATAAAAGAGACTCTTTATGAAATAGTTTTTCCCCGGGATCACCATTCAAAAATTGACACTTGAGTATCTATGTGGTATCATAATTGAGTAGTTTTTTTCCAGGAGGTTATTCATGAATATTAATTTCGCTTTCAGAGGATTTGAAGAAAACAGCAGTGCATTGAAAGATTATGCATCAAAAAGACTGTCCAAAGTTGACAAACTCGTTTCAGCATCAACTCTTGTTGACATTGTTTTTCAAAAAGACAAAAACTTGAAACTCACTGAGATCAAAGTTAATTTCAATGGCGAAGATTTTATTGCCACTGAAAGTGACGACAAAGAATTCAGTGCTTCAATAGATCTTTGTGTCGATAAAATAACAAAGCAGATCATAAAATCTAAAAGTAAAAAGATAGACTCCAGACGGGGTTGACCTGCTGCTGAATATCAGGGCGGGTAGCTCAGTTGGATAGAGCGTTGGCCTCCGGAGCCAAAGGCCGTGGGTTCGACTCCCGCTCCGCCCGCCATTTATAAGGTATTGTATGAAGATTCTTATCATGGCAACAGTTTTTTCTGTTCTTTTTTTTACTTCTCCCGTTAATGCCGATATTGTTCTTGAATCTTTTGAAGAAATAGAAACTGCTCACAAGATCCTTAATTACAAATGGAAAACCAAAGCAGTTCCAAGAATAGTCATCAACAGTATTCCTGAAGAAATAAAAGATATGACAGCAATTAAAAGAGTCCGTTTTTTTGTAAAGATCATGATGCCGTTAATTCTTCTTGAAAATGAAAAAATAATGGAAGAAAGAAATAGATTCTTAGCTCTTCAGGAAAAAGAACATCTTAGTGACGAAGAAATCCGCTTTCTCAATGAAACTGCAGTAAAATATCGTATCATAAGCTCTGAAACCGATATTTCTGAATCTGATGAATCTCATCTTCAACATGTTTTCAATATGGCTGACTATAAAATAATGGCAATTCCCCCTGCAATTGCTCTTGCAATGGCGGCACTTGAATCAGGCTGGGGAACCAGCCGTTTTGTATCTGAAGGGAACAACCTTTTCGGTCATGTTGCAAGAAATCCGGAAGATGGTCTCCAGCCGGCAAACTGGGCAGGAATGTCAAGAAATATCATGATATTTGATTCTCTGCAGGAATCTGTCAGCACATATATGCTTAATCTCAACAGAAACAGGGCATACAATAAGTTCAGAGTGACCCGGAAACACAGACCTTACGATATAATCGGAATGACTGAGGGGTTCTATTTATATGCCATAATTGGTGATGAATATGCCGGAAGATTACAGTTTATCATCAGCAGATACCGTTTTGCCGAACTTAATGATGCATACCTTGACTGTGAAAAAAGAACTGCTTCATTAAAAGCATTGAAACAGGCTTATATTCAATAGATATCAGTAAACAATTCCTTAAACCGCAGAGAAAAAAACCCTGTTGACATCTTCAAAAAATGTGATAAAATGCCAGAAGCATGTTTGAAAAATGTGACATTTTACCATTTTTTGGTTGGAAAAATGTGATAGATTGCCAATTTTTGGTTGGAGAATTGTGATATGATAAAAAGATCGGCTTTGGAAAACTTGAAAAAATGGAAAGACGACAGAGACAGAAAACCACTTGTAATGAAAGGTTTGAGGCAGGTGGGAAAAACTTCTCTGCTTAAAAGGTTCGGAGAAGAATATTTTGAGGACACTGCCTATTTTAACTTTGATGAACAAAAAGATCTGGCTGATCTTTTCAGGGGAAACATCTCTCCGTCAGCAATAGTTGAATCTCTTTCAATTATGCACGGGAGATCAATTGTTCCTGGAA
>SLGQ01000204.1 GCA_007136595.1 Candidatus Sumerlaeota bacterium
AACTGTTGAAATGCACACCAAGATGATGCCTGACGGCACCTATCAGTCAATATACAGAGACATAACTGACAGAAAAAAGATAATGGAAACAATTGCCAAAAGTCAGAAGCTGGAATCAATCGGTGTTCTTGCCGGTGGAATAGCCCATGATTTCAACAACCTGCTCACAGGAGTTTACGGATACATCGATTTGGCAAAGTTGTCGTGCGGAGACAAACCTAAATGTATGAAGTATACAGAAGCTGCAATGAAAAGTCTTGACCGTGCAAGAAATCTGACCCATCAGCTTCTTACTTTTTCAAAAGGGGGCGCACCTGTTATAAAAGCGGAAAAAATAGAGTCTCTTGTTCAGGAAATTGCCCGGTTTGCTTTAAGCGGCTCAAAATGTTCATCTGAATTTATATTTGAAAGTGACCTGAGAAGTGTGCTTGTTGACAAAAACCAGATAAGTCAAGTAATTGAAAATATAGTGATAAACGCTCAGCAATCTATGCCGTCAGGAGGAGTTGTAAAGATTTCTGTCAGCAACTGTAACCTGTCTGAAAAAAGGCATCCTGTCCTTAGCGCCGGCAGTTATATAAAAATATCAATATCTGACTCAGGAACAGGAATAGAGCAGAAACACATTGATAAAATATTTGATCCCTTCTTTACAACCAAACAGAAGGGGAGCGGTCTTGGACTTTCAGCATCGTACTCCATTGTTGCAAGGCATGGCGGATACATTGATGTGGATTCAGTGCTGGGGCAGGGTTCTGTTTTTCATGTTTATCTTCCTGCAACTGAAATGGATGTTGCTGAAACTGTAAATAGAGATGAATCTGAAATTTCTCACAAAGGTGAAGGTAAAGTGATCGTCATGGATGATGAAGAGATCATAAGGGGTGTTCTTTCAAAAATTTTATCAAGGATGAACTATGAAGTAACAGGATGTCCCGATGGTCAGGAAGCAATTGATGTTTATCTTAAACTCAAAGAAAAAGGGGAAAAAGTTAAATTCATGATATTTGACCTCACTGTGCCGGGAGGCATGGGAGGAATTGAAGCAATTGAAAAATTAAGGGAAATTGATAAAGAAGTCCCTGTTTTCGTATCAAGCGGCTACAGCGAAGATCCTGCAGTCAGCGATCCGCAGGAATTCGGCTTTTCAGCAAGCATCGCAAAACCCTTCAGCCTTAAAGAACTCTCAAATTTTCTCGAAGAATATTTTTCACAATAAATTGCTTCACAATGAGGCTACGGTTCTTCGTAGTAATAGGAGTGATCAATTCCTTTCATGAACATTTCTCTGCTGTTAATTTTATTGGTTAAAGCATTTTTTATCAGTTTTTTAAGGAGACTGCTGTCAATAAAAGAACTTTCAAAAAGTGCGTACGCCTTTGTTTTGCTTTTGCCGTCTATACTTTCATCGCTGTATGTGAACCATTCAATAAACCGGTTTGCTTTTTTGCCGGGAAACTCCTTGCCTAAGGCAATGATTCCGTCATGATCGAGCATGTCTGTTAATCGTTTTTTTCCGTCCGGTGCCAGCAATTTTAATGTATTGGATCATTATAAAGGTCGGACTTTATAATTTTTGAATTTAATCCGTGTTTCTGGGAAATATCAACAACAAGTTCTTCAAACCAGTTTTCGGCAACAGGTGATATATGAATTACTTCAATCAGTTCATTTAAATCAATTTTTATGCTTATCCCATTCAATTCGTTATTTATTTCAAAGACTTCTTTCTCTTCCCCCTTTGGAGGCAATTCCTGAATAATTGCACGAACTTCATTTTCATGCATAAAAGATTGTCGCTTGTGAACAAAGGGGTTAAAAGTGTTCCCTTCGGGTATGTAATCATTTTTATAATCAATGTAGTTGACAAGTCCTAAAAATGTTCTTTCTGGTAGAACATTCTTCAGTTTTTCATAAGAGGTTTCGATTGCAATTGATTCTTTTGAATTTGAATATAAACCCCACATCGCGGCAGATTCGTATTCATTTGCATGCCAACAATTGATGTATGTCCACTGTCTTATCCACTTTGATAGTTTTAAGGTAACTTCTTTAATCCTTTCGTGATTCAATATGTCAATGTTCTTTAAAAACAAGTGTTTGATTTCGTTGTTTAATTCAGTGTAACAGCCCTCGTAAGGGTCCTTGAAAAGATCAGCCCTACAAAAAAATAAGCTTTCTGAATTTAGCAACGCAACAAATTTTGTAAAATCAACATATCTCCAAACTCTGCAATTTAAATTTTCAGGCTGCACAAAAACAGGATGGTTGGTTTTCGCCGGCATTTTTATTTCCCCAGCTTATTATATTTCGGCTTTTTTTTCTCGATTACTTTTTTCTCTACTTTACGAGCTTCTTCAATTGATGAGAACTGATTGATTTCTACTGTCGCTCCTGGAATTTCCCCAAGATGTTCGATAATTCTTTCACTTACTCTTCCCTTTTTTGCAATTCCAACATAGTTTGATTTTCCGCCTTCTGTTTTAATTTCGTAAACAACGGGCTTGTCATCCGGAAGTTTTTCAATTTCACCCTTTCTGTAATTCGTTTTTTTAGCCATGACAGTTTCTCCTGATAAAAAAGTCACCTTCTTTATAATAAATAATTTAAAAACGAATGTCAATCAAAAGAACGAGGTAAGAGCCTGAAATAACAGTAGAATAATTCGGGTCGCATGTTTTCTGTTTAACATTCTGTAATCATTAAATTATCGCTATAGCGAATTTGTTTGACTGTTGTTTGACTACATAAGCATTAACTTTATGTGACGGTCATGTAACTTATCTATAATTTTATCCCAACACTTGACAATTTCCCAAAACAATAAGAAGAGAGTCTCTGAGAGGCATTTCTGAAAGAGTCTTAAAAATCTGTTTCAGGTTCAGTTAATGAATCATATTGTGCTTCCTGTTCAATTTTTTGACATTATTAACGGTTTCAGGCAAAATAGTTTTGCAATTGGCTCTTCAACAAAGAGTTCATCGGATATTTCAATGAAGATTGATAAAAGGAA